>JAFAKE010000087.1 GCA_019235715.1 Vulcanimicrobiota bacterium | reverse complement strand
GGAATATCGGTCGCTCGCGCGGCTGTCTCGTGCGCGTCGGCGACCCGCTCTCGCGCCGGCTCGTGTTCGCGGCTCCCGCAGCGCTGATCGCGGCGGCGCTCGGCTTCCTGGGCGCGGGCGTTTTTCTGGGAACGGGAGGCCTCGCCGTCGCTGCCGCCGCTGCTCTCATCTATATGACCGCAGCGATCGCCCCGCAGATGGAAGTGCGCCGCTGGAGGGAAGCGCTTATGATGCCGTTCGCGCTCTTCATCCATCACGGTGCATACGCGCTGGGCATGGCGTTTGGAATCCTGACCGGCACGCGCACAGTGCGCGCGAGCATCGCAGAGCGCCTTCCGGAAGGAAACTAGCTCAAAAACCGGCTTTAGAACGCGCCTTTGGTCGACGTCGCGATTGGCCATCTGGAGTCGCGTGTCGGACTCGAACGCAGGCTCGACCAGATATATAACGCTGCCCATGGAAGGGCGCGCAGCGGTCTGCGTAACGCGGTGACTGCTACCGCCGACAGCACACTGGAAAGCGGAGCACGCGTGATCCCGATCCGTTCCAACTGACGTTCGCCTTCGAGCACGCGCCGCGAAATTCGCCAGTAGTCGAGCGCATTGGCCGCAGTCTTGACGCGGTAACGAGCCGCCGGTACATATGCGCACCGCCCGCCGCTACGCGCGATCTGCTCGGCGGTGTAGCGATCGTCGTTGATGAGCGCCGCGGGAAAATTCAGATCGCCGAGCACGCTGCGCCGATAGGCGACGAGGTGGCCGGTCGCATAGCGATACAGGTGGGGCCCGCGCTTGAGCCGCTCGACGGTCTCAAAAGAGAATGCCGACGCCAGCGAAACCATGCTTGCACGGGAGACGATCGGATTTGCGGCTCCAACCGCGCACGCCGCCCCCGCATCGAGTGCGTCCACGAGATGCTCGAGTGCGCCGGCGTCAGGCGCTATGTCAGCGTTGATCTTCACGATCGCTTCGTTCGCCGCTTCGCGCAACAGGGTCTCGACAGCGGTAGCGCATCCCATGCGGCGTTCGCCGCGGATCATCCTGATCGCCGCAAAACGTTCGATCAGCCCTGAGACCGTAGTCGCCGTGCCGTCGGTTGAGCCGTCGTCGTAGACCATCGCTTCAGCGAGTGCATGAGAGCCGTACGAAGCCGCGCATATGGATTCGAGCAACGCGCCGATCGACGACGCCTCGTTGTACGCGGGGATGACGACCGAAAAGCGCACTACTCGTCCGCGCCGACGCTGCTGTGCATTCGGAGAGCTTCGCGCGGGTGCAATCGGCGCCTGCCGAGAAGCCGCAGCCCATGCAGTCGAAAACCGCAGCGTTCGTCAACGCCGCGCTTCGTGCGCTGAGCTCTCCCCGGCTCGCCGTGCTCGCAATGCAGGAGCGCGGCCCACGCTACGTCATCGAGACACTGCGAAACTCAACGCCGGCTGAGCTGCTGCGCATCGTCCACGATCTGCAATTTCGTGCGCTCGACAATACGCGCGACAACCTTGTGCGCGAGTTCGGAACAGCGCTTGCCGGCGTAGATGACGAAGACGCAGCGCTCCTGCGCGTGCAGCTGCGCGCCGGCGGCACGTTTTTGATCCGTAAAGCACAGTGCCTCAGCGACATGAAGGTGCTGTACGAGACGTTCGTGCTGCGCATCTATGACGTCCATCCCGCGCTGCGCGGCCAAACGGTTCTGGACGTGGGCGCGAACCTCGGCGATACCGCAGTGTACTTCGCGCTGCAGGGCGCGCGCGTCGTCGCGTTCGAGCCGAGCGACGAGCTGTGCGCCCTCGCGGCGCGCAATGCAGAATTGAACGGCGTGACGATCGAACTGCACAACGAAGGCATCGGATGCATGGATCACACGCTGCCGCTCACGGTCGGGCGCGCCGGCGCAAATCCGATGTCGACAACGCTCTTTCCGGGTGGCATCGAATCGCGCAACCGCCAGCTTTCGCTGCGCGTGCCGGTGCGTGTCGTCGCCCTTGCGGACGTCATCGAGCGCTACGCGCCGATCTGCTTCGTGAAGATGGATTGCGAAGGATGCGAGTACCCTGCGTTGCTTAACCTTTCGCGTGAGCGCTTGCGATCGGTCGCACACGTATGTCTTGAGTACCACGACCGGCCCGAGCCGCTGCGCGAGCGGCTTGAGGGTGCGGGTTTTGTCGTGCGCATGAACGACGGGCGTCTCATGGTGGCCGATCGCACATCATAGGGCGCTGCAGCAAAGGCGTGGAACGGTGCGTTCGTGCTTGGGGGCAAGATCAGCGTCGTCATGCCGGCGTTCAACGAAGCGGAGAACATCGTCAAGAACCTCCGCGAGACCGTCGACACGCTGACGCAGCTCGGCTACGATTTCGAGGTCATCGTCGTCGACGACGGCAGCGGCGACGATACATGGATGGCGGCGACCGGTTCGCTGCTCGACCATCACTCGAACGTACGCGTCTTGCGCTACGACCAGAACGAAGGCAAAGGCAACGCCGTCATGCGCGGTACGGCGGTTGCGACCGGCGACTACATCGTATTCCTCGACGCCGACATGGATCTGCATCCCGCGCAGCTGCCCGTGCTGTTCGACATCATGCTGAACGAAGACGCGGACATCGTCATCGGCAGCAAGCTGCACCCGGGCTCGCGCGTCAATTATCCTCGTTCGCGGCGCATCGCGACGACGGCGTATTATGGCCTCGTGCGCAGACTGTTCGGACTCCCGCTGCGCGACACGCAAACCGGACTCAAGCTCTTCAAGGCACAAGTCCTGCGCCGCGTCTTCCCCAAGGTGCTCGTCAAACGTTTTGCGGCCGATATCGAAGTGCTCGTCGTCGCGCATTCGCTCGGCTACAAGATCTGCGAGGCGCCGGTGACGCTGGTCTTTCAGCGCCGGTTCGGACGCATCAAACCCAGCGACGTGTTCATGATCTTCAAAGACACGCTCGCCATCTTCTACCGGCTGAAGATCTTGCGCTATTACGACTCGATCAGCGAGGAATGGCCGGCGCCACGCCAGCCGATCCGCGAATTGGTCGGAACGAAGAGCCGCTAGGCCTTCGCTTCTGGCGGGGCGAGCTCGCGCAGCGCCGCCACGAATTCATCGTACGTCCGTTGCCAGCTGTACTGCGTCGCATCGCGCCGCGCATGCGCTGACATCTCTGCGAGTTCAGCCGGGTCGCTCAATACGCGGATCATCGCATTGCCCAGCGCGCCGGGATCGCCGGCCACGCTTAAGATGCCGCGTCCCGGCTTGATGCTATCGCGCAGGCCGGGAACGTCGTAGCCGGCGGCCGGCGTTCCGACCGAATTCGCCTCGGTCACCACCAGTCCCCAGCCTTCGCGTACAGACGTCGCGACCAGAAGATGCGCTTGCGCCATGCGCTGTTGGCGCTCTGCGTCGGTCAAGCGCCCGAGAAAGTTCACGTTGCCAATCTGCTTCGCGATGTTCTCCAAACGCGCACGGTAGCGCAGGTCGTCCGCCTGGCCGGCGATCCATAGTTCGGCATCAGGAATGCGCTCGCGCACTGTGCCGAATGCTGCGATCGCATCCTCGACGCGTTTGGATGGGGTCAGCCGGCCGACGAAAAGCAATGCCGGGCGTTCGTGTTTATCGGGCAGGACGTCGGGCGGTGCGGGGATCGGCATCGCGATCGTGCGAATCGGCCCGCGCCAGCCGAAGTCGCGCAAATCGCGCTCGGTCGATTGCGAGATCGTGATGGCCGGCGTGCTCTGATACACCACGTGATATGCGCGCTCCGACAGCAAGCCGAGCTGCGCGACGCCTGGAGGCGCTTCGCGCAGCCAGACGTCGCGCGCGAGCTGCGGCACGAGCGCAATCGTCCTATGCCTGTCGTAGAGCGGTGAGAAAAACGGCACGGTGTTGATGTGATCGATCAAGACATCGTATTGCGGACGCTCTTGACGCAGCCAGGCGCGTGCCGCCATATAGACGCCCAGCCTGCCGCCGCGGCGCACGTGGCGCACCCCATCACGAGTCTCCTCTGGCGGTGCGCCGTCAACCGCTGCAGAGAAAAACGTCACCTCGTGTGCGTCGCGCGCCAGGCGTCGCGCAATCCCCTGAGCGAGCACTTCGGCGCCGCCGGCGCGCGGGTGCGCCAGGTCGCGCCAGTTGAGGAAAATGATGCGCATCGCGCTAGCGTCGCTGCGCGACGACGAGCGCCGTCACGTAGCCTGCGATACACAGGATGAATACGATCATTGCGAGCCGAGTAAGATCAAGGTAGAGGCGGGCGGGTTCGTAGACGATCGACACGTTGGCCGGGGCGGCGACGGGCGCGATCCATCCGTTGAGGTATCCATCGACCGCGACGTGCGGCCAGTCAAGCCGTTCGCCATCGGCTTCGACGTGCCAGCCTGGGGAGTAGCTTGCGTGAAGCACGACCACGCGGGTCGCCGGCGAGAGCCGCGCGTCGTAGCGCCACCACGAAACAGCGCTGCTCGTCACCGGCTGCGCGCTTGCAAGCCCGCTCCTGCGCACGGCAGCGCGAAGCGCTCGCCCTTTCGACGTCGGCGAAATTCGTGCGCTGACCAAACTCGGCGGGATGCCCGGCGTGTCAGCGGCGACCCAAGGCGTTTCCCGGCCGACGAGCCGGAATGCGCTGAGTGAATCGATCGCGCCGTGCGACGCCCAGACGCCAAGCGCATCGTACGCCGAGAGGTATCCGTGCGTCACCGGCACGCGATACACATCGAGTTTGTCGAATGACGCGACCTTGCGCAATTGTCGTTGGTTGGCAAGATAGCGCGCGATCTTCGCCGGCGGGAGGATAGAGCGGAGCGGGTGGGTCCAATCCACATCGTTGCGCTGCACGATCCAGCCTACGTCGAGCGAAGACATGAGCGGTGCGATCGGCGCTTTCGAGCGCCTGGCGATCTCCCTGAGCAGCGTCGCGTACTGTGCGCGCACTGCCGCCGACGCTCCGAGGTAATTAAATGACTCGGGCGAGACCAGCACGACCGGTCGCTCGATGAACGTCTGCGCCACTGTGTCGATGCCGTAGTAGCCCCAGTCGTACGGCATTTGATAGAAGTCGTCATTCGGCAGCAGCAGCACGCGCGTGTCGTCGTGTGGTAAGGCATTGAAGAACTGCGCCGTCTGCTTCCAGTAGGATGGCGGCGTGACGACCAAGCGCGCCAATCCGCCGAGCCAGCGCTGCGGGAAGAGATCGCCGCTGAAAAAGATCGCGCCGTTGGAGAGCAGCAGCACCATAAGGATTGCGAACCAGCCCAGTGCTGCGGCGTCAGCGCTGCGGACGTCGGCAAATCTCCGCGCCAGCATTGCTCGGGCCCGCACGTAAAGTTCGCATACGCCAAGCGCGGCGAGCGTGAACAGCGAAAGATAAAGCGTGATGTTGGTCTCGACCTGCGGATCGCGGAAAAGCCAGTAAAAAGGAAGCTTCTCGTAGAGCAGCGCGTTGATGACGCCGAAAGGCTGATGAAAGCCCTTGCCGATGAACAACGAAACGGCGGCTATGGCGACCAACAGCCACACTCGCCGCCTGTACGGCGCGAGCGCGATCCCCACGATGGCGAAGGCGAGCGGCGCGTAAAGCGCCCAGTGCCTCCAGCCCGAGAGATAGACCGCCGCGTACGGGAAATAGATAAGGCGCGGAAACGTCCACATGCCCTGCATGCTGAGCATGCGCAGGATGCTCGCATTTTGATCGACCCATTGCCATGATACCGGATTTTGGAACGTCTGGACGGATGCGCCGCCGCTCGCGAAGAGCGTCGTGTACGCGGCGAACCACCACCAGGCGTTGATGCCGGTGGCCGCCAACGCGCCGCCGGCGATTCCCGCCCACGTCGTTCGGAATGTTCGCCACCGCAGCCATGCTCCGACTGTCCAGCAGGCCGCCCACAGCAGCTCGTACACGGCGATCGGCGGCGTAGTCGCGAGAATCATGAACGCGGGGCTGAGCAGGCCGATCTCGCAGGCGATGAGATACCATGGCACGGGCTCGCGCAGCCGCCGCACGAGAAACGCGGCGCTGAACGGGAAGAAGCCGACCGCGAACATCAGCTTCGCATCGATCATAACTTGAGCCGCGTAGAACGAAAGCGGGAGACTCAAACCCGCGACGACCGCGATCAACCGCCTTTCCGGAAAAAGCGTACGCGCAAAGAACGCGGTGCTCAAACCAACGAACACGAGCACGGCGGCGTTGAGCGTGAACTGCACCGTCGGTCCGGGCACGCCCAACGATAACCACAGCATCCCCCAAAGCGCGAAGACCGTCGCACCGCTCGCCCACTGCGGCGAGCCGAGACCGCTGAAGGCCTCACCCCACATGCGCGTCGTTTTTTCCAAGACATGATTGCCGGGCATGAAATAGGCGGGGTAGATGTCGCCTGCCGCGATGTAGCCATCGCGGCGCAGCGTGAAGAATGCGACCGCGGCAAGCGCCGCGGCGACGATCGCGTAGGTCAGGATCTCGCGAGCGCGTTCGCTTTTCACAGTGCGCTTGAATGCGAGCCGGCGAAGTGAGAAGTTCGTGCGCGCGCATACGACAGCCAAACCAGTATGGCGAGCAATGCTATGCCGGCCAATTGCGCCGCTGTCTGAAGCAACGCGACCCATTCGACGAGCCAGATCGCGGTCGCTGTTCTCGCTGGCAGCAACCAAGCGTTCACAGCTCCGTCGAGCCGAACGTGATGGATGGGAGAGAGTCCGATCAAGAACCAGTGCGGATCGAAGCGTTCGTTGAAGCGCAAAGCGTCAGCGCCTCCGTCAGGCACTTGTACTCGGACAAGCCACGGCACGACGCGCAGCGCGGGCAGCGCTGTGAAGGCCGCCCGACCTGTCCGGTCAGCGACACCGGCGGGCGGTGTGCCCTCGAGCGCGACGACGCATAGGCCGTCACAGCGCACCGCAGACACTTCTCGACGAACGCTGATCCAGCGATATCCATTCGTGCTGTTGGTCAGCAGTTCGCCGTTCGTTCCAAGCAGCGCGCCCCGTACGTACACGAGCAGGCGATCACCGCCGGCGACTTGCAGCAATGCGCGGCCATTGGTCGTCAGCGCACCGCCAAACGCCTGGCCGATTGCCGGCAGCGCGGCGAATCCAAGTCGTGCATCGACCCAGCCGTCCGCGGCCTTCACGTAGGTGCCAGGTGCATTCACGGCTCGCGGTTTGACATAATTTGCCCATGCTCGGGGAACGCCCGCACCGCTTATGCCCGCAACGTCTCCGAAAAATACCGCGCCGTCGCCGGGGTGATTTGCAACGTCGCTGGATTGGGGGATCCCGACTAGCGAGACCTCCGGAAGCGGGCGCACGTCTGCGACCAAACGCGCCGGCAGCGGCGCGGTCACGGGCCGAATGGCGAGCTGCTCCGCAAGCTCGTTGCTTGCGGCAGCGTACCATGGCCGATTGGCGATCGCAGAAACGCTCAGGGCGGCGAGCGCGGCCGCGTCGCCTGTCTGAGCGTAGGTCGCAAGCGCGCTGTCTTCGGGCCAGAGCGGCACAGGGCCGTTGAGCGGCGTGAACGCGTTTTCTCGGACATATGCGTCTGGGTCGAGCCCGCCGAATCGATCGTCGTAGCGGAGCGGTTGGAACGGCGGCGTCAGGGCAAAGCGCGTCAGCGGCCGCGGGTCGAGCGCGACGTGCGGCAGACGATCGCGGTTCGCCCATTGAGAAGTGGGTGTGAATCTGGTCCAACACATGAGAAAGAGCAGCGCCGCAATGCCTAGCAACGCCACGGGCACGGGATTGCGTGCGCCTGCCGACGCGCAGAGAACGACATAGCCGATCGCCGCGAATCCGATCACGTCGTAGAGCTCGCGATATAAGCCGGCGGCCGGCACGAGTGCGAAGATGGGTCCGATCAGGGGCGCTGCTGGTCCATGCAGCCCCATCGCGACGAGCAGCGCAACCACTGTTACGATGGCAGCCGCAAGCACGCTTCTGCGGCGCCACCCAAACGCGAGTCCGATGAGCGCCACGGCGACCACTAGCGTTTCGGGCACGACTCCAAGTTTGTCAAACCCTATCGTGTACTTGGCGAAATAGCCGGTGAGCAACAGCGCGCTGCGCGGCGCGACCGACTGCGTCTGTTCCCATGCCTGTGTGAGCGGCGTCGATGCGAATTCGCGCGCGCCGAAAATGACGCCGACGATCGTCGCACTGCCCGCGACGAACCAGGCTGCCAGCGGAAGCCAGAGGCGATTGCGGACGAGCAGCACGATGGCGCCGACGAGCGCCGGAACGAAGAACTGCATCTGGGCGATTGTCAGAGCGACTGCAAGTGCGCTTCGTTCTGCACGCGGTTCTCGTTTGAGGATCTCGGCGGCGAGTGCCATGGTGGCGGCGTAGGCGAGCACCATCGGCAAGTGCCCGGCAACGATCTCGGTGTAGACCCACGGGTTCAACAGCGCCACAGCCGCCACCGCATCGGCGACGAGCTCACTGCCGCTCACTCGCAGCGCCAGCGAACGGGCCGCCAGCAGTACGCCAAGCGCGATCGCGAACACGAAGACCATGAGCGTGACCAGCGGCGGAAAGATCACGCCGAGCAAAGCGAGCAGTGACTGCGCGGCATAGTTATTCACGAATGCGTTGGGCTCGCCTATACCAGCAGCGCTCCATCCGCTCGCGGCCCACGCAAGGGGCTGATAGAAATCAGGCCACGCCCAATCATGACGCAACGCAGGCACGCCGTTCGCGGTGACGAGCAGCGTGAAATAAATGGCAAGCACGGCCGGAACTGCCACCCAACGCAAGCTCACGAACGGCCGCATGGCCCTCGTACGCAGCTCCTACCGTTGCAACGCGGGCAAGTCGAGGTAACTGCGGTATCCGCTGATCTCCCGCGTCACGCCTGGTGCTGCTCTGGCACGGAAGCGGTTTACGCTGCTTTGTCGGCGGATTGACGCCACGACTGAGGCGATCGAACGCACGACGCCCTTCAGCGGCGGAAACACGCGACACGCGGCGGCGCCGAGCGACATCGACGCGGCAAGCGCGGGGCGGTGCAAGCGCGAGCCCACGAAGCGCGCCGCATCGCGGGCCGCAGCATAGTCACCGCGCATCAACGCAGTTGCGGCCAGCTCGACTGCGCGACGCGCTGCGAGCGACGCGAGCGCATTGCTCACGGCGCGCCTCGCCCGGGGGTCAAGCACAGGCTCCGCTGCGAACCGGCGCGCGAGATCAGCGTAATCCTCTAGCCATCCCGCATCCATATTGGCGGTGATGCCGGCAGCATGGCGAGTGAAGATGCCACAGGGCTTTCTCGTGACGTAAACCGGAAATCGCGCAGCCACCCGAAGTTCGTATTCAAGATCCTGGATCGTGCAATCGGCGGCGAGCAGGCCCACCTCTTCGATGACGCGCGTGCGGAAAAGGACCGCCGGCCAGCACGGATGATCGCCACGCAACATTTGAAAGAGCGCGTCAGGCGGCTCGTACACGCCCTCGCGCGGCCAATCCGAGAGAGTGATCAACAAGACCTCACCCGTCGGCGTCATCTCGAACGTCGAACCGGCCGCGAACATCACATTCTCGCGCCGTTCGAGCGCCGCAAGCGCCGTTTCGAAGAATTGGGGCAATACGACGTCATCGTCGGACAGAAAGGAGAAATACGGCGTATCTATTTCCCGTTGCGCATAGGCGAAGTTGCGCTGACCGGTGCCTAGGCTCGTGGGGTGACAAAAATAGCTCACTCGCGGGTCGGAGGCTGTGAACTGCGCGACGATGTCCTTCGTCTCATCGCCCGACGCGTTGTCGTAGATGCGCACCTTGAAGTTCGGGTACGTCTGCGCGAGCACGCTGGCGATCGCGCGATGGAGAAACTGCGGCCTTCGAAATGTGGGAATGATCGTCGTGATCTGCGGCGCGCGCGAATCGCTCACAGCGTGCACCTTCGGCCCATAACAGCCATCCGACCTACGAGCCAACTCAAGGCAGGTCTGCCCAGCGATACACCGTCGTATCGATGCTGAGTAGGTCGCTCCCCTCGATCACGAGATCGCGCGGCGCTCGTTCCAAGCCATTCCGGTCGCGTTCGGCGCTGTTCCACGAACCGCGCGTGAACAGATAGTGGAACTCGCTGCCCGTGCGCAGGCGCAATTCGATGAAGAAGTGCAGCGCGTCTTGACGCTGCATCTTCACGGCCTGCGGATTCCAACCGCCCGTGTCGGTTGTCATGAAGACGTCGTCGGTGAACGGCGTATTCGGCGGCACTTCTACGACGATGCGCACGAGCGTTTCGCCGCTCAAGCTGTGGTATTTCGCCGGCGGCGGCGCGAGTTCGGGATTCGGCACGGGCGTCGACGCCTGCACGACGTACTGCCGCGGGATTTGCGCGACCGCGGTGCCGCGTTCGATCGGCTTGTGCGAAAAGCGCACGGTTGTGACAAGTCCGCTCGTCGCATCGAGGGTTGCGGCGGCGAACATACCGGGGAGCGGCGTGCTTGCCAGCGGCTTGCCGCTCGTGTCGTCCAGCAACTGCGCACCGGGCGCGAGCCGCAACGCGTCGCCGGTCGTGAAGACGATGAAGCCGCGCTCGATGTCGATCACTTGCCCGTTGACGAGCAGCGGCAATGGCGTCGGCGATGGTGCGCTCACGTCGGGCGGCGGCGTCTGCGATGCTTGCGGAATCGGCGTCGGCAACGCGAGTGCCCGCGCATCGCCGAATCCGATGCAGGCGATCGCCGCGATGATGCTGACGAGCATGACGTTTAGCCTTGCGCTCATTGCGACGTGATCAAGATCTGGAAGTGCGGCGACCACGTCTGGCCGCCCCAGTTGAAGAAATACGCGCGCTGCGCGTCGAGGAAGAGCACGCGCGTGAGGCGCATGCGCACGTCGCCGCTGATCTGATAACGCGGTGGTCCGGCCAAGTTGGGGATCTGCTGCGGCGAATAATTCGACTGGGTCGCTGCCATCGAGAATTGGAATTCGGGTGAGGGCGTCCAGACGGTCGTCAGTCCGTACGCGCGGTCCGTCGCGCGCAAGAACGGCCCAAGAACGACCGGCAAACCGTTGGTCGAATTGGGCAGCGGCACGACACCCATGGCCTGATTGGGCGTCACGATCGAAAAATCGGTGCGCGATGTCGCGCTGGTGACGACGTCGGAACCGATGATCACGATGCTGCGCGTCACGCGGCGGCTGATCGTCGCAGTCGTGATCTGCTCCTGGACGATGTTGGGAAAGCTCAAGTACGTCTGCGTGATCGTGTACGCGGCATTGATGCCGGTCTTAAACGGGCCGGGAATCGTCGGCGTGAACAGCGAGGCGGCGCCGTAATAGCTGGACACTTGTTGCTGGCCGCTCGCGTCGATGCCGTAGCCGTCGTGCGAATCTCCGTACCCGGTCGTCAGGCGATAGGCAAATCCCGTGTGCCCGACGTGCTGCTGATACCCTTGCCACTGGAACCCCGCATCGAAGGGGTGATTGGGAATCCACGGGTGTGACGGATCCCCGTAAAAGCCGAGCGCCGGCTGCGCGAGCAGGCTTGCATAAGATTGCGTCAGATCGACGAGCAGCGCTGATTGGCGAATGCCTTGATTATACTGCATGTCCGCGTAACCGCTTGACGACAGCGGCTGCGACAAGCCGGACTGGTAGGTGAAGAGCTGCGTGTTCAAGCGCAATGCGCTGTCCGGAGACAACCGGTCGTAGGTCAACACGTTCCATTGTTTGGGCGGTTCGCTCGCGGGACTCAGGCTTGCGACGACATAGCCTTGGCCGAACACCGTATGATGCTCCAGTGCCCAATACGTCGTGACCGGCAGCGTTTGATCGTAGCGGAAGTGGATCGCGTCGAGAGAGACCGGCGAGCCGGCGACGTTGTATGGCACGTCGAAGCTCGCGCCCGGCAACGCGTTGACGCCGAAGTGCGGATTGGACGAGAAGTTGTAGGTGTACGGCGGCAGAGGTATGGTCCACAGCGCGCCGTCAAGCAGCACGAACGTCGCCGGCGTCATGCGCAGGTACGTCGACGGGTCGATCGTCACGGCTTTGCCGACGATATACGGCTTCGACGCCGACACGTCGGGGATCGAGAACGCATCGCCAGGCATCTGCCGCCCCTTCTTCGGCTGTGCGTAGTCGTAATCGAAGAACGTCCAGCGATCCGCATCCGGCTCGAGCGGCACGAAATATTGGCGGCGAAATACGAGAAAATCTGCGAATGCCGCGCCGGCGATCTCACCCGCCGGCGACTGCAGGCTGACGTGACCGGCGACCAGCAAGCGCCGTAACGCGAGGTTCATGACAAAGACGTCGCCGCGCACGACCGACCCATCGGGCTCGATGAGGCGCACGTCGCCGCGCGCGACGATCAGCGCTTGGTCGCCGTAGTATTCCACTCGGCTCGCGCTGACGCGGATAGGCGCTGGCAACTGACTCGCTGCAGCGGTCGGGGGAGCGGCGTGCTGCTCCAGCGGCTCACCCGCCGCGTGCGCCAGCGCTGGGAACAGCAAGGTACATGTAAACGACACGACCGCTCCGACACATGCGGGCGCGATGCGCGCGCGCATTAGGCGATCGGGGTCGCCGTCTCGGCCAGTTCGGCTGTTGGAGATGGCGCCACGGGCGCCGGCGCGGGCGCGCGTGCACCGGCGAGATCGCCGGCAGCCGCTCCGACGAGCAGCCACCAAAGCAATCCGACCTTCGGGAAAAAGAACAGATCGTCGACGACTTGATGCAGCAGCATGCACAGCGTCGCGATCAGCGCGGCACGCGCGAGCCACGACGACGCGAGGCCGACGCTGCATTCGCGCAGCACGACGACGTACAACGCGAGCAGCGCGACGAAGCCGACAAGCCCTTGCTCGGCCAGCGTCTGCAGCCATAAACTATTGGCGTGCGTCTGCACGTTGACGAGGCCGACGCTGCCGAGCAGATGTTCGAAGTTGCCCGCACCGACACCGAGCAGCGGATGCGCCGCGAACATCGTCAACGCGGCGCTCCACAGTTCGTTGCGCGTGCCGACGCCGCCGGGATCTTGCAGCGGCACCTCGGAGAGCCGGAAGATGTCGCCCAGCAGCGCGAAGCTGTGCGTCGCGCCCCAATACCATTGGAAGGCGATGGCGAAACCGGCAACCGTTCCCGCTGCGAACGGCAGCCACGACCTGCGCGCTGCCGCTCGATCGACGAACCATACGAGCACGAAAGCGAATAATGCGAAGGCGACGCCCGACCGGGAGAGCGTCATCGGAATCGCAAGCGCGACTGCGAAGAGCGCGATCCAGCGCGGCACGCGCAACCGCTCGCCGAACAGCAGCGGCGACAAGAGGAGCACGGGGAGAGAGATCTCGAGAAAACCCGCGAGCTGGTTGGGTCCTTCGAGCGGGCCGGCGACGCGCGGCAGCCGGTGACCGTTGATCCACACGCCCGATGGCGCCCCGCCGACCAGGCCCTGTGCAATGGCATCGACGGCGACGACGAAAACGCCTGAGATCAAACCGGCTTCCAGCCAGCGCGCGTCGTCGCGCTGTTCGACGATCAAACTCGCGGCGCACCAGAACATCACGATGTATTCGAGCTGCTTGAGCGCCTCGCGCAGCACGGGCCCCGCGTACGTCGCTCCAATCCCCGACAGCGCGATCGCCGCCAAGACGACGAGCGACGCGATCAGGATCCGACGCGCCGCCGTGCCGGCAGGCACGAGCGGGGCACCGCGCATGACGAGGCCGATGGCGACGCCGATGATGACGACCTTTTCGAGCGTCACCGTCGTGCCCAGCACGTCGCGGTAGAACGCGAACGGTATCGAAAATGCGAGCAGCGCCGCGGCCCATTGCGGCCGGCGCAGCGAAAGCCACAATGCGGCGAGCCCGGCCAATGCGAACGCGACGGCCGAGAGGGCCGTCAGCGGTGTGTGGGTGATGCTTTGGTCGACGACGGGAGGCAGCAACGGGAGTGAAGCCGTTACCACGCGCCTTCCCCGCGAAACACCGCCGGCACGGTGCGCGCCAATATCCACAGGTCGAGCAACGGCGTCCAGCGTCGCGCGTACCAGATATCCATCGCCATCCAACGGCGGAAAGGAACGTTTGCGCGTCCGCTCACCTGCCAGAGTCCGGTGATGCCCGGCAACACGGCGAAGCGCTGCAGATAGTGCGGTTCATAATCCTGGACTTCGCGCGGCAAAGCCGGTCGCGGGCCCACCAGGCTCATCTGACCGCACAGCACGTTGTAGAGTTGCGGAAGCTCGTCTAAGCTCGTGCGCCGGAGCAGTGTGCCGAAATCGTGCACGCGCGGATCGTCGGCGATTTTGAGCGCGGGACCGTCCAGCTCGTTGAGGTGCAAGACTTCCTCGTGCATGAGGTGCGCGCCATCCACCATCGTGCGGAATTTATAGAAGCGGAATTCGCGCCCGCCTTTTCCGACGCGCATCTGCGAGAACAACACCGGGCCGGGCGAACTGAACTTGATGCCGATCGCGATCAGTGCGAACAACGGTGCAAGAACGATCAGCAGGCCGCACGATAAGATGATGTCGAGCGCACGTTTGGCGACGAGCCAGGCGGTGGGCACGTCGCGCGCGACGCTCAGCCAGCGCGAACGCCGCGCGACATCCGGCTGCGCCGGTTCGAGCAGGCGCGCTGCGGCAGCGGTTGCCGCGGTGGTCGCGACGATCATACGATAAGCCGTGAAGGCGGTTGAAGCCCGAACGAGTCCATGACGCGGGCGCCGACCTGTGCGAATGAGTCGAGATCGCCCAGCAATGCGCCGGCCTGCCCGGGCCTATAGTCGAGCAGCGGTGCAAACTCGCGCGTGTGGTCCGTTCCGGGCGCGGTAGGGTCGCATCCGTGGTCAGCCGTGATTATCAGTCGATCTGCGGTCCTCAACCGATTGAGAATGTCAGGCAAACTCCGGTCCAGCGCCAGCAGCGCTCGTGCGTAGCCGTCAGGGTCACGGCGATGGCCGTATTTCGAGTCGAAGTCGTTGAGGTTGGTGAAGCAGAAGCCACCTTGTCCCGCATCCAACCACTCGAGGGTCCTGGCCACCCCTTCTGCGTTGTCCGCCGTTCGGCTCCCCGCAGCAATACCCTGGCAGCAGTATATGTCGCTTATCTTCCCAGCTCCGTACGTCGGCACACCTGCGCGCTCGAGCGCGTCGAGCACGCTCGGTCGCGGAGGCGGCACTGCGAAGTCGCGCCGGCCGGCGGTGCGCACGAAGTGCCCTGGCTCACCTTGAAAAGGGCGCGCGATCACGCGATTAACCCGGTTCGGCGGCACGAGCATCGCACGTGCCTGCTCGCACCACGACCACAATGTGTCAAGCGGCACGATGTCCTCGTGCGTGGCTACCTGAAAGACGGAATCCGCCGACGTGTAGACGATGGGGCTTCCGGTGCGCATGTGCTCAGGCCCCAGCTCTTCGATGATCTGCGTGCCCGAGGCGGTCCTGTTGCCGAGGACCCGTCTGCCGGTGATCGCTTCAAAGCGCTCGACGACGTCCGGCGGAAAACCGTTCGGGTACGTCGGGAACGCGTTGCGCACGACGATGTTCATCATCTCCCAGTGGCCGGTCACGCTGTCCTTGCCTGCGCTGAGCTCGCGCAAACGCCCGACCGACGCGGCCGGTGACGGATTGCGCGCGACGCCGGGGATGCCGGCGAGATTGCCGAGACCGAGACGCTCGAAGGTGGGCAGCGCGAGACCACCGGCGGCGTTGGCGGTGTTCGCGAACGTGTTGACGCTCGCTTCGTCGTCGAACGCGCGCGCATCGGGCGCTGCGCCAATGCCGCCCGAATCGATGACGAGGACGATGACCGATGGCATGACCACGGCCTTGCGGACTTGCGGAGGCGGGTACCTGCCTAGTGCAATTCGACCGAAACGGTGCGCTGCGTCTTGACGCCGTCGGTACGTATGGCGGTGATGATCACCGTCTGATGCGACCCATATAATGGAAGAGACGGAACGCGCAGCGTCGTTTTGAAAATCCCGGGGGCGGCTTTCGGAACGTTGACCACGATGGTGCCGACCGTCGCGGTCACCGCAGCCGTATTGCTCGTACACACGATCTTGGCGTTGACCACATCGCCCGCTGCGGGGTGCTCGGGATCGAAGGTGACTGAGGTGATGCGCACCGGATCCCTATCGCCCGCGTAGACGACGCCGGGCGGCAGCGAATCGGCGCGCGCAGTGGTAGCCAGTGCGATCAGCAGCGCCACCGCCGCCACCACCGGTCTCCTCAAAAAATACGTGTGCTCACTCCTGGTCTTGGTCATCGGTTTCACGTATAATGGAGCACTGAGCAAAAGCTCGGTGCCCTCCCGCGATGCAGCGCGGAGCAGTGCTTTTTCTAAAACATAGGCCGGGTCGAGCGCGATCCGGCCACACGCCGTTGGAGATATTTCGTGCCGGCCTCGCTCGGCCCCCTCATCACACGCATTATCGCCACTGCTTCAGATGTACCCGCGCGCGCCGCGGTTGCACTGCAGGCGCGCACATCGGTAGACGTGACAGACACCTCGCAGGCTGGACGTCCCGCGGTGACGGCGGCGATCTGGCGCTCGCTTGGCGGGGCGATGATCGTCTGGTGCGCGACGCCGGACGCAGCGGACCGTTTCTGCAACGATGTCGCGTTCTGTCTTGAGGATGCGGGCGATGTCGTCCACGTGCTCCGGCCACGCGATCGCGCGATCAGCGGCATCATCAATCCGACGGAACGCAGCGCACGCATCGAGACATTGGCCTGCTTGGCCGCAGGCACTCCTGGACTCTATTGTTTGCCGCACGCGAGCATGCGTCAGCCGCTGCCGTCAGCGGAACGCTGGCGCGCCTCGTCGTTCGATGTGCGCGTCGGCGCGGATTACGAGTGGGAGCCCATGCTCGCGCGGATCGTCGAACTCGGTTACGAGCGCGCGGGGGTCGTCAGCGCAGTCGGCGAGTTCAGCGTGCGCGGCGGCTTGATCGACATCTTCGCGGCCACGGCGGAGCGCCCGGCGCGCATCGAATTCTTCGGTGAAACCGTCGAGAGCATTCGCGAATTTTCGCTTGCCGATCAGCGCTCGATCGACGCGATCGAATCGTTGCACGTCGCGCCCTGGAATGAAGATGCGCTCGCCATCGACGGCGCCTTCATCGCCGACTACGTGCCGCGTGCCGCAGTCGTCGTCGACGACGCCGAGCTGATCGTCGCGCTCGATCACGGTCTCGCGTCCGAACGCGACGACGGCACCGTCGCCGGCGCGGACGACGCCGGCTCCGGCGCGACCGCATCATCTGCGCGGGGGACGGCGGGGAGCGCCGGGATAGTTTCCCTCCCCGCCTCGGTGGCGTCGGCTTCCGCCTCCGCCAACGCCCCCGCTGCCGACGATGCGGCTCGCGCGGAGCCCTCGTTCGCGCTCAACGACATCGTTGCGCGCATCGCGGAGCGTCCGACGTTGAGCTTTGCGACGAGCGGCCCGCGCGTCGCGCGCCCGGCGGACGTGGAGTTCGCGCTGCCGTCCGTGCCGGCGCCGGTGTTCAATCGCAGCATGGATCGCTTCGTCGCCGACGTGCGCGCACGCGTCGCCGCGGGCGAACTGGTGGCGATCGCCTCGGTCGGCCATCGCCGCATCCACGAAGTGCTTGACGAGCACGACATCGCAGTGTCGGCGCCGCCCAAGACGTGGACGCGTGGCGACGGCGGAAGAGTCGTCGTCGCCGAGGGCGCGATCGACGCCGGCTTTGAGTTGACGGCGGCGGGTCTGGTTCTGCTGGGCGACGCCGAATTGTTCGGACATCCTGCGCGGCGCCAAAAAATCAAAGCCGTCAAGGAAGGCGTGCCCATCACCGAAGCCGACCTCAAAGCCGGCGAGTACTTCGTGCACGCGCATCACGGCATCGGGCAGTATCTCGGCCTCGAACACATCGTGGTCAACGAAGTCGGCCGCGACTTCATGGCGCTCAGGTACGCGGGCAAAGACCGCTTGTACGTACCGGTCGAAATGATGCACCTCGTGCGCCGCTATGTCGCCGGCGACGGCACGCCGCCTGCGCTGTCGAAGATGGGCGGCAGCGATTGGGCGCGCACGCGCTCGCGCGTCCGAGAAGCGGTTGAGAAGATCGCAGAGGGTCTCGTGCGCTTGTACGCCGAGCGTGAAGCCGCGCAAGGCCACGCGTTCGCGCCCGACACGCCGTGGCAGGCAGAGCTCGAAGAATCGTTCCCCTACGACGAAACGCCGGATCAGCGCGCGGCCATCGAGGCCGTCAAAGCCGACATGGAGCGCCCCAAGCCGATGGATCGCCTGATTTGCGGCGACGTCGGCTACGGCAAGACGGAAGTCGCCATACGCGCCGCCTTTAAGGCGATCATGGACCGCAAGCAAGTCGCAGTGCTCGTGCCGACGACCGTGCTCGCCGCGCAGCACTACCGCACGTTCACCGAACGTTTCGCAGCATTCCCGGTCAAAGTCGGATTGCTCTCGCGCCTGCGCTCCAAGGCCGAACAGAAAGAGACGCTTGCGCTGCTCGCGCAAGGCGGTCTCGATCTCGCCATCGGCACGCACCGCATCTTGCAGCGCGATGTCGGCTTCAAGAATCTCGGCCTTGTGATCGTCGATGAAGAACAGCGCTTCGGCGTCGCGCACAAAGAACGGCTGAAGGAGCTGCGCCGCTCGGTCGACGTGCTGACGCTGTCGGCTACGCCGATCCCACGGACGCTGCACATGTCGCTCGTCGGCGTGCGCGACCTTTCACTTATACAAACCGCGCCGACCAACCGCATGTCGGTGAAGACCGTCGTGACGCCGACGAGCGACGCGCTCATCGGCGCAGCCATCCAACAAGAGCTCGATCGCGGCGGCCAAGTGTACTTCGTGCACAACCGCATCGAATCGATCTACGGCGTGCGCGATGCGCTGCAAAAGCTCGTGCCGCGCGCGCGCATCGCCATCGGCCATGGCCAGATGAACGAACACGAGCTCGAAGACGTCATGATCGGCTTCGTCGACGGCGATTTCGACGTGCTCGTGTCGACGACGATCATCGAAAACGGGCTCGACATCCCCAACGTCAACACGATCATCGTCAACAACGCCGATCACTTCGGGCTGGCGCAGCTCTATCAGCTGCGCGGACGCGTCGGACGCAGCGCGCACCAAGCATACGCGTACTGTCTGTTCCAGCCGCACCGCGCGTTGTCTGAAGCCGCGCAAGCGCGACTCGAGGCGATCCGTGAGTTTTCGCATCTCGGCTCGGGTCTGCGCCTGGCGATGCGCGATCTCGAGATCCGCGGCGCCGGCAATCTGCTCGGCCACGCGCAATCCGGCTTTATCGCGGCGGTCGGCTTCGATGCGTACTGTCAGATACTGGAAGATGCGATCGCTCAGTTGCGCGGACAAGAACGCGTCGTGGACGAGCCGCCGCCGGTGCTCGATGTGCGCGTGAGCGCGTACATCCCGAACGAATACGTGCGCGGCGCGAGCCAGAAGATCGCGCTCTATCAGCGCATCGCGGCTGCACGCACGCTCGATGCGGTCGCGAACATCGCCGATGAGATGCGCGATCGTTACGGTCCGCGCCCTAAGGAAGTCGATGCCCTGCTCGAGCTTGCTCGCCTGCGTTTGCTCGCAGCAGGCAAAGGAGTCGAAAAACTTGCGCTCGAAGGCCGCCGACTGACGCTCGAGGTCGGGCGCCGCTTCTCGCTTTCCGAAAGCTCACTTCCGGCTCTGACGTCTCTCACCCGAGGAAACTTTCGTTTCACTCAGGGCGCGATTGTGGCTCAGCTGCCGGCGCCTGACACACCCGGTGACGGCAAGCTAGCGACCGTGCGCGAGATCCTCACGGCATTGTAATCGCATTATGTAAGCACGCCCGCGTGCGGGCGCGCTTGGGAGGTAGAATGAAGTCCAGGTTCGCGACGTTCGCATCGCTCGCTGCGGCCGCATGTGCGGTGCTGCTGATGACCGGATGCGGCGACCAGAAGACCGTCGCCACGGTCAACGGCCAGAAGATCACCAAAGGCCAGCTCGACGCCAAGCTCGAGCAGCAGAGCGGCAAGAGCGCGCTCGCGTCGATGATCCAACAAGACCTGATCTTCCAGTACGCCAAGGATCACAACATCACGGCCAGTGACAAGGAAGTCGACGACAAGCTCAACGAGATCGAGTCGCATTTTCCGCCCGGCCAATTCGACGCCATGCTCAAGCAGCAAGGCATCACGATGGATGACGCGCGCAATCTCGTGCGCCAGAACATCCTGACGACGAAGGCCGTGGACCAGAACATCACGGTCAGCGACGCGCAAGTCAACGATTATCTCAAGCAGCAGCACCTGACGCTCGGACAGCCGGCACAAGTGCAGGCGCGCCACATCCTCGTCAAGACCAGGCCGCAGGCCGACATGATCGAAGCGCAGCTCAAGAAGGGCGCCGACTTCGCAACGCTTGCCAAGCAATACTCGATCGACCCGGCGAGCAAAGACAAAGGCGGAGAACTCGGCTGGTTCGGCCCGGGCCAGATGGTGCCGGCATTTCAACAGGCGGCGTTCGCGCTCAAGCCGGGCCAGACAAGCGCGCCGGTGCAGACGCCGTTCGGCTGGCACGTCATCCAAGTGGAAGGCACCAAGCCGCTAACGAAAGACCAAGCGATCGATCAGATCAAGAAGCAGCAGGAGTCATTGCAGATCCAGCCGTTCATGAACCAGCTGCGCACGAGCGCGAAGATCGAAATCGACGATCCGCGTTTCCAAGATCTGTTCCCGTCGCCTCCGCCGGCCGCGCCGGCACCGCCCGCTCCGGCGCCCGCACCGACCAAGAAGTAACGGTTCGGGCAGGCGCACGCAACGCGAAAGGGCCGCGCGATACGAGCGCGGTCCTTTCGTTTTGGCAACGGTTCGGAACCGGAGAGGCCGCCATTCCAGCGGAGCGAAGATTGTTTCATGGCCACGCTCGCTATCGTCGGTCTGGGGCCGAGCGATAGCTCGCTGCTCACGCTTGGCGCGCTGGAGCGCCTGCAACGATCTGCGCGCACGGCGGTCTGCGCGGTGCCAAGCTCGCTGACCGACCATTTGCGCACGCGCGGCATTGAGATCGCTCGCCTCGACGTCGACGGTAACGCGCTGCTGCGCGGAACGCCCGATGCGATCGATGCCGTCGTCGCCTTTGCGCGCGACGGAGATGCCGCGCTCGGCGTTCCCGGTCATCCGCTGCTCGACTTTCCCGGTCTGCCGCATTTGCTGCGCGCGCTGGAAGCGGCGCGCATCGATGTCGAGCTGATTCCCGGCGTGCCGCGCGCCGCATTGCAGGCGGCCACCGCAGCGCCGCTGTTGCCGCTGCCCCCGGTCGCGCTGCAGCACACGTGGGAAGAGCTCGTCGAGATCATGACGCGGCTGCGCGCGTGCTGTCCGTGGGACCGCGAGCAGACGCATCAGACGCTGCTGCCGTATCTCGTCGAAGAGACGCATGAGGTCGTCGAAGCGGTCGATGAAGCCGACGCGAAGAAGCTGTGCGGCGAGCTCGGCGACCTGTTGCTGCAGATCATCTTCCACTCGCAGATCGCCGCAGAAAAGGGTCAGTTCAGCATCGCCGACGTCATCAACGCGCTGGCCGACAAGATGATCCGCCGCCATCCGCACGTCTTCGGCGATGCGAGCATCTCGACGTCGCAAGAACAGATGAAGTCGTGGGAGATCATCAAGACGCAAGAGGCAGGCCACCGCCACCGCGAGTCGCTGCTCGACGGCATTCCCAAGAGCCTCCCCTCGCTGCTCGGCGCGCAGCGCCTACAGGAAAAGGCTGCCACCGTCAACTTCGATTGGCCTCAGACCAACGGCGTCATCGATAAAGTCGATGAGGAGATCCGCGAGCTGCGCACCGCGCTGGACAGCGGCGAGGCGGCGCACATCCGCGAAGAGCTGGGCGACGTCTTCTTCACGCTCGTCAATCTCGCGCGCCGTTTGGGCGTCGACGCCGAGGCGGCGTTGCGTTCGGCCAACGTCAAGTTCCGCGAGCGTTTCGCCGCGATGGAACGCCTGGCGGGCGGCGGCGCGACCGCGCTTGCCGGACGCAGCCTCGAAGATCTCGACGTGCTGTGGAAGCGCGCCAAGGATCATGAGACTGGACAAGTATCTTAAGGTCTCGCGCCTCGCCAAACGGCGCACCGAGGCCAAAGAGGCGCTCGACGCCGGACGCATCGAGCTCGGCGGACGCGCCGTGAAGCCGTCGCACGTGGTTAACGTCGGCGATGAGCTGCTCATCCATTATGCGACGCGCGACGTGCGCGTGCGCGTGCTGGCGCTGCCCGAGCGCCATGGTGCGCGCGTCAAACCTGAGACGCTTTACACTGTTCTCGAGGATCGCCGGACCGCGTGAGATATCGTGCGATCGATCCGCCGCTGACGATCGGCATGTTCGCCGACTCGTATCTGCCTGAGATCAACGGCGTCGTCACCTCATTGGTCAGTTCGACGCGCGAGCTGCGCCGGCGCGGTCATCGCGTGATCATCATCGCCCCGTCACACGAGGGCGCGATCGACGACGATCCCGACGTCTTCCGGTTGCGCTCGTCGCCGTTCCCGTTCTATCCGCAATTCAGGATGGCGTTCCCGCTGCCGGCAAAACTGCTCGCGACGCTGCCGCGCATGCCGTTCGACGTCATCCATGCGCACTCGATGTTCTTCATCGGCTGCCTCGGCGCGTATCTGGCGCAGTTCCGCAAGATGCCGCTGTTCCTGACGTATCACACGTTGTGGACCGAGTACGCCCACTACGTGCCCGTCGATCCGGGTTTCACACGCGCACAGGTGGTGTGGGTGTCGCGCCAGTTCTGCAATCGCGCGACGCGCGTCATCGCGCCGACGTACGGCATCCGCGACCTGCTGACGTCCTATGGGATCGAGCGTCCTATCATCGTGTTGCCCAGCGGCGTCGACGTTTCGTTGTTCGCGACGAGCGCCGCGCAAGCGCCGCGCATCCGCGTGGGCGGCGGGCCGATCGCGCTCTTCGTCGGCCGGCTCGGCAAGGAGAAGAACGTCGATCTGGTTCTCGATGCGTTCGACGCCGCCGCGCGCCGCATCCCCGATCTGCGCCTTATCGTCGTCGGCTCCGGGCCGCACGAAGATGCGCTGCGCAGGCACGCGAATCAGCTCGCGTCATCGCCGCGTATCCGCTTCACCGGTGCGCTGCCGCAAGCCGATCTTGGTGCGTACTATGCCGCGGCCGATGCATTTGTGTTCGCATCGACGACGGAGACGCAGGGACTTGTGCTCTTGGAAGCGATGACGCACGGCGTGCCCGTCGCTGCGGTGGACTGCGCCGTCACGCGTGAGGTCGTCGCTGGTGAATCGGGCATCCTCGCACGCGAGAATCCCGCCGACCTCGGCGACGCGATCGTCGCGCTGGTGCGCGCGGGCGAAGACGAGCGCGCGCGGCGCAGCGCTGCCGCGAAGAACGTCGCGCGCCCGTGTTCGGTCGAAGCTTTGACCGACACCCTGGAAGCGCACTACGCGCAGGTGCGCGTCAAGAAATCCGCCGCGCTCTAAGATCGCCGCTGTGTTTTCCGCCGACGCGAAAGACGAGATCGCGGCCGCCGCGTTCCGCAAGCCGTGCTGTCCCGGCACGTTCGTGCGCACGCTGCGCGCGTTCTCAAGCGGGAGCGCACGGCTCGTCCTCACCGATCGTGGGCCGGTGGTGCGCGCCGTTTTGCGCGCAGCGAAATCTGCAGGCATACGCACCGGGGGAGCGCACCCGGCGGGACGGCGTTTCGGACGCGGCGCGATCGAGGTCCGCGCCGCGCAGCCCGTGCGCGCGCGCGACGACGCCGCGCCGAAGCGCAGCTGTTGCCGGCGCGCCTGGCTGCGCGCCGCGTTCTTGGCGTGCGGTTCGGTCTCCGATCCGCATCGTTCGTACCATCTCGAGTTCGTGCCGCCCGACGAGCGTGCCGCGCGCGCGCTGCAACGCGGCCTGCGCGCGTTCGGCGTCAGCGCCGGACGGTCGCGCCGGCGCGGTAAGCCCCTCGTGTACGTCAAGGGAGCGCCGGCAGTCGCAGAGCTGCTTGCCCACATGGGCGCGTCGCGCGCAGTGCTCGCACTCGACGACTTGCTGGCAGTGCGCTACACGAAGAACGTCACGCGCCGGCGCGTCAACAGCGAAGCGGCGAATGCGGCGCGTGCGGCTGCGACGAGTGCACGCCAACAATCGGCAGCGGCCACGCTCGTGCGCCGAGCGCGCACTCACGCCGTGAGCGCGGCGTTGCGCGAAGCCGCGCGACTGCGCATCGCGCATCCCGACTACACGATAGCCGAACTGGCCGCGCGCGCGCGACCGCCTGTGTCAAAAGCCGCTATGGCCTATCGCCTGCGGACAATCGAACGACAGGCCTAGGCGAAGCGGTCCCATTGAACCCGCCGTCCTGAAGGCGGCACGGCGGGCGCGAGTGAATCCCGGTTGTCCTGCGCGTCCCACGGAGGTATCTGTTTTGAGCCAGCGCGTCGCGATCAACGGCTTCGGGCGCATCGGGCGCCAGAGTTTGCGCGCCATCATGGAGCGCCATCCAGAGATCGAGGTCGTCGCCATCAACGATCTCACGGACACCAACACCGCCGCTCATCTCTTCCGCTTCGATTCGACCTACGGGCGCTATCCGGGCACGGTCGCGCACGGCGAAGGCGTCATCACGATCGACGGCCACGCCATCAAATACCTCGCCGAACGCGATCCCAGCAAACTGCCGTGGAAGGACCTCGGCGTCGATCTGGTCATCGAATCAACCGGCATCTTCACCGATGGCACCAAGGCCAAGGCCCATCTCGACGCGGGCGCAAAACGCGTCATCATCTCCGCACCCGCGACGAACGAAGACATCACCGTCGTGCTGGGCGTCAACGAAGACAAATACGACCCCGCCAAGGACAAGATCATCTCGAACGCGTCGTGCACGACGAACTGTCTCGCACCGCTGGTCAAAATCGTCGTCGACGAACTCGGCCTGGTGAGCGGAACGATGACGACCGTGCACTCGTACACGAACGATCAGGTCATCCTCGATTTCCCCCACAAGGATCTGCGGCGCGCGCGGGCGGCCGCGATCAATATCATCCCGACGTCGACCGGCGCGGCCAAAGCGCTGCATCTCGTCGTCCCCGAAGCCAAAGGCAAACTCGACGGCATCTCGCTGCGCGTGCCGACCCCGACCGTGTCGGTCGTCGATCTCGCCGTGCAGGTCGAGAAGCCGACGAGCAAAGACGCCGTCAACGCGCTCTTCCGCCGCTACGAGTCGGGGCGCATGAAAGACATCCTCGGCGTCACTGACGAGCCGCTGGTCTCGACGGACTTCCGCGGCGATGCGCGTTCGTCGATCGTCGACAGCCTCTCGACGATCGTGCTGGGCGGCACGTTCGTCAAGATCTTGAGCTGGTACGACAACGAGTGGGGCTACTCGTGCCGCATCGCCGACCTCACCGCGTACGTGCTCGCGAAGGAACCGGTCGCCGCGCGGTGACCAAGGGTATCGCCGAGGTCGATGTCCGCGGCAAGCGCGTGCTCGTGCGCGAAGACCTCAATGTGCCGCTCGCCGCTGGGAAAGTGGCAGACGACACGCGCATCGCCGCCGCCGTTCCGACGCTGCGCAATCTGAGCGAGCGCGGCGCGCGCGTGATCGTCATGTCGCACCTCGGGCGGCCCGACGGCAAGGCCGTCGACGGTCTGCGCATGGCACCGGTCGCCGCCGCGCTGAGCAGCGCGCTCGGCAAAGAGGTCAAGACCGCGCCGGACTGCGTGGGTGCCGACGTGCGATCGGCAGTGAGCGCTCTCGCTGACGGCGACGTCCTGCTGCTCGAGAACCTGCGCTTCCATCCCGAAGAGGAAGCGAACGATCCCGCGTTCTCGCGCGAGCTCGCGTCACTGGGCGATCTGTATGTCGACGACGCCTTTGGGACCGCGCACCGCGCACACGCGTCGACCGTGGGCGTCACCGCGTTTCTTCCTTCTTATATGGGGCCGCTGCTCGAGCGCGAGCTCGACGTGCTCGACGAAGTGCTCGAGCGCCCGCGCCGGCCGTTCGTCGCCGTCCTCGGCGGCGCCAAAGTATCGGACAAGATCGGCGTCATCTCGCGTTTGCTGCAGATCTGCGACGCGATTCTCATCGGCGGCGGCATGGGCAACACGCTGCTGGCCGCCGAGGGCTTTGACGTCGGCACGTCCTTGGTCGACAAAGACCTCGGGCCGGCCAAACAGGTGCGCGAGGAGATCGACCGCAAGGCGGCGCGCGTCGAAGTGCTGTTGCCTGAAGATGCAGTGGTCGCGACCGAGCTCAAAGCGGACGCGCAGACGCGGTTCGCCGACGTCGACGAGATCGCGCCGGATGAGATGATCCTCGACATCGGGCCGACGACGGCCGAGAAGTTCACCGGCGTCATCGAAGACGCCAAGACGGTGCTCTGGAACGGGCCGATGGGCGTGTTCGAGATGGATGCGTTCGCTGCGGGCACCGAGGCGGTGGGAGACGCGATCGCTGAATCGGGTGCGATGTCGGTCCTCGGCGGCGGCGACACCGCCGCCGCGGCGCACAAGCTCGGCTTCGCGGACAAAGTGACATACATCTCGACCGGCGGCGGCGCGACGCTTGAGTACATCGAGGGCAAAGAACTGCCCGGCGTCGCCGCGCTGCGCGACGCGGCGCACGCGTGAGAGAGCCTTTTTTCGCCGCCAATTGGAAGATGTACAAGACGCCCGCGCAAGCGCGCGAGTATGCGAACGCGTTCGCACCGCTGGCGGATAAATTTCGCGAGCGCGCGGCGATCGTGCTGTGCGCGCCGTTCATCGACCTCGTTCCGCTGCGCGAAGAGCTGCGCGATCTCGATCCCGCCGGTTTCATCGACGTCGGCGCGCAAGACGTCTTCTGGGAACCCGAGGGTGCGTACACAGGAGAGATCAGCGCGGCGATGCTTGGCGGCGAGTCGGTCGACTACTGCATCGTCGGCCATTCGGAGCGCCGCAGGCTGTTCGGCGACACGGATGAGACGGTCGCGCGCAAAGTGACCGCACTGCTGGGCGCCGACATCGTGCCGATCGTGTGCGTCGGCGAGACGCTGGAAGAACATCAGACGGGTAGGCGCCTCGATGTCGTCGCCGGCCAGATCCGCGCCTGCCTCGGGCACCTGAGCGACGAACAGCGAGCGGGTCTTGTGATCGCCTACGAGCCGATCTGGGCGATCGGCACGGGTATGTGCGATACCCCACAGGGCGCGGACGAGACGATCGGTTTCATACGCACGCTCGACGGCGGCTTGGAGGACGCGACGATTCTCTACGGCGGCTCGATGAAAGCGGATAACGCCGCCTATTTGTGCGCCGAACAAAATGTCGATGGCGGGCTCGTCGGCTCGGCGAGTTTGGATCCGGCCGGGTTTGCGACGCTCATCGACAACGCGCTGCGGGGTATCGATGGCGCAAGCGCCTGAGGGCAGACGGCGCGTCATCCTGTGCATTCTTGATGGTTTTGGCGTCTCGAACGAGACGCGCGGCAACGCCATCGCCGCAGCGAAGATGCCCAACTATCGCGCGCTGCTCGAGAAGTATCCCCACACGGAACTCGGCGCCGGCGGCGAGGCGGTAGGGTTGCCCGCAGGTCAGCAAGGGAACAGCGAGGTCGGCCATCTCAACCTCGGCGCTGGCCGTGTCGTGTATCAGAGCATCACGCGCATCGATCGCGCGATCGATGACGGCAGCTTCTTCACGAATCCAGTGCTCCAGATGTGCCTCGATCATGTGAAGCGCACCGACGGCACGCTGCACCTGCTCGGCCTGGTCTCACCCGGCGGCGTGCATTCCTCAATGAAGCATTTGTGGGCGCTGCTCGATGCCGCTCGCGATGCGCGCGTGCGCGTTGCGGCGTTCTTAGACGGCCGCGACACGCCGCCCAAGAGCGCCGGTGCATATCTCGAACAGCTGCGCGACAAATGCGCCGTATCGGGCGACGCCGCCATCTCGCTGATCTGCGGGCGCTACTACGCGATGGATCGCGACAAGCGCTGGGACCGCACGCAGATCGCGTACGACTCACTCGTGCGGGGCGTCGGGTTCACCGCGGGTAACGTCGACGAGGCGCTGGCGCGCGCCTATGCACGCGGTGAGACGGACGAGTTCGTGAAGCCGACCATTATCGGCGAGGCCGTGCCGATCGTGCGCGACGGCGACGCATGCGTCTTCTTCAATTTCCGCCCCGATCGTGCGCGCCAGCTGACGCGCGCGTTCTCGGATCCGTCGTTCGCTGAGTTTCCGGTACATCGGTTCGGCGACTTCCTCTTCGCGCTCATGACGTTGTACGACGACAGCTTCAAGAACCCGGTGATGTTCGGGCGTATCTTCGAAGAGCGCACGCTTGGCGAAATCGTAGCAGGTGCCGGATTGACGCAGCTGCGTTTGGCCGAAACCGAGAAATACGCGCACGTCACCTACTTCTTCTCGGGCGGGCGAGAGGAGCCGTTCCCGGGCGAGCAGCGCACGCTGATCCCGTCGGCGCGTGATGTCGGCACGTACGATCACAAGCCTGAGATGCGCGCGCCTGAGATCACGGCGGCGGCGGTCGAGGCTCTGCGCGCGCAATCATACGACCTCATCGTGATGAACTACGCCAATCCCGACATGGTCGGGCACACCGGCAAGTGGGATGCGATCATCACTGCGCTCGATGTGGTCGACGATTGCCTTGGTAAGGTCGAAAAAGCCGCGCTCGACGCCGGTTACATTCTGCTCGTGACGGCCGATCACGGCAATGCGGAAGAGAAGATCGATCTCAAGACGGGCAAAGAGCTCACTGCGCACACCGCTAATCCGGTGCCGTTGATCATGGCCGGCGACGGACCTGGCCCGCTGCGCGCGGGCGGTCGTTTGTGCGACGTCGCCCCGACGATCTTGGCGCTCATGCAACTGCCACAGCCGCCGGAGATGAGCTGCAAGAGCCTGCTGCCTTAGCGCAGAAACGGCCGCGCGTGATACCGTTGCTTATGAAGAGGGTGCTTTTCGCCGTTCTGTTATCGTGCCTCGTCGCGCTGCCGGCTGCAAGCCTACGCGCAGCCTCGGGCACAGCCTTCTCCGGCCTCGTGCAGCGTTATCTCGCCGAGTCCGAACAACGCGATCCGCTGTTCGCCGACAGCATCGGCATCCACACATACGACGATCGCTTACCCGATCTCTCACCGAGCGCGCAGGAGGCGTCGTATGCATGGGAACGCGATTGGCGCGCGCGCTTTGTCGCGCTTGACCCTGCTGCGCTGACGCAGGATGAGCGCGCGGATCTGCGCGCGCTCACCGATGCGATCGACGCGGATCTGCTCGAAGCAGCGACGATCAAACCGCACCAAACCGATCCTTCCATTTACACCGGCGCGATCGGCAACGCGGTCTACTTACTGACCAGCCGCGACTATGCGCCCCTCGATACGCGCATCCGCGCCATCGCGCTGCGCATCCGCTTTGTCCCCGACATCGTGCGCGCGGCTGAGGCGTCGCTGACGCACCCGCCGCGTGTCGCGGCGGAGCTCGCAGTTCAGCAGAACCAGGGCAACATCGACCTCTACGAGCACGACCTGCCGGATCTTGCGAAGTCGGCGTCGCCGCGGACGCGAGCGCTGCTCGAGCGAAATCTGCCTGCGGCAGTTGCCAGCATCAAAGATCTACAAGCGTTCCTATCAGGGCCGTTGCTTGCGCAGGCGAACGGCGACCCGCGTGTCGGCGCCGCCGTCTTCGACGCGGAGCTGCGGCTTGTCGACGGCACCGATACCCCGCGGGCGCGGCTGGTCGCGCGCGCGCAAGCACAGTTCGATGCAGCGCGGCGGACGATGCTCGCCCTCGCACGCAGCCTGTACCGCCCCTTGCTCGGCACAGATCCACCGGCGACCGCGCACACCGAAGATGAGTTGATCGATGCGGTGGTCTCACCGGTGCTCAATCGGTTGGCGGACAGGCATCCGCAGCGCGACGAGGTCCTTGCGACCGCGCGTACGGACGTGGCCGGCACCGAGAATTTCTTGCGGAACGATCCGGTGGTGCGCCTTCCCGCGCCTAACACGCTGGTCGTGGCGCCGACACCGGAGTTCCAGGCCGGCGTCGCCGGCGCGGGCCTGGACTCGCCTGGGCCGTTCACGCCTCTCGCAGGATCGCACTATTACATCGACACGATTCCGCCGTCATGGAGCCAAGAGCGCGTGACGTCATACCTGCGCGAGAACAACGATTACGAGATGCGCATTCTCTCCATCCACGAAGCCGTGCCCGGCCACTACGTCCAATTCCGCTATAATGCGCTCGCGCCGTCATTGGTCAGGCGCGTTTGGCCTAATGGCGCATTTGTCGAGGGTTGGGCTGTGTACGGCGAGGGCATGATGCTCGACGCAGGCTACGGCAACGGCGATCCTGCGCTGCGGCTCTTTCAATTGAAGTGGCGTTTACGCGAGTACGCCAACGCGATCATCGATGCGCAGTATCACACCGGCGGCATGACGCAAGAGCAGTGCATGGCGCTGCTCGCCCGCGCATTCCAAGAGCGTTCCGAGGCATTGACGAAGTGGCACCGGCTCGAGCTGTCACACGATCAGCTGTCGAGCTACTTCGTCGGCCTCGATGCGATCGAGCAGGCTCGCGCCAAATATTCCGGCGACACTGCGGCTTTTAACGCGCGGCTGCTCGAGATGGGGTCGGTCGAACCGCGCTTCATCGGCGCGCTGATGCCTTCGACGAACTAAAACGGGCTGCGGCCAGATCACTTCATGTTTTGCAGCGCGTTCTTCGCCGCGTCATGCTTGCTCTTCATGATGTTGCTGACCGTCGTGAACTCCTGGTCCTCCCGCTGCATCTGCTGCTGCAGATCCAGGTATTGAAGATTGAAGCTCATCTCGGTCTGTTGCATCTGTTTCGTGGCTTGCATGAGGTCGTCTGAACTGCTGGCGCTTGCGGTCCTTTCGTAACCGATGACCTTCTGGTCGAGATCGTGGTACAGGCGCGAGAGCTTCTGCTCCGTCTGCATGGTTTGCGCGTAGATGCTATTGAGTTGCGCTAGTTCCGCCGACGAGTCGTCCAGCGCCTTGGCCGCTGACGTTTGAGCGCTTGTGAGCGTCTGCACAGAGTCTGCGGGCGTCGTACCAAGCAGCATCAGCGCGGCAGGTGCAGCAACGAAGAGCCAAAGTCGCAGCATATCTGGTACCCCTTAGGACAGCATCGCGAGATTGGGGCTCATTGTGTGCCTTCGGGAGTAGCGCGCTCGGTCCATGCGGCGCACCTTGCAGCCGGCGATGCGGACACAAGTCGGCAATAAAGGAGCCGCATCATGCTCATACATGCGGCGTAGCGTGGGTCTCCCGACCGGTGATGGTTTCTCACAGGAAACAGTCGCCGGACCACATGGAGGCACCATGCAGATCCCTGATGCCCTCGACAGCGCCGCAACCGGCATGCGCGCGCAGACCGCCAGACTCGACTCGATCGCTGAAGATCTGGCGCACGCGGCAACACCAGGATACCGTGCTCAGCGCGTTGTCGCGCGCGGATTCGGCGCCGAGTTGCGCACCCAGGCGCTGATATCGCGCGCGCAGGGCTCGCTACGGCGCACAGGCGTGCCCACGGATCTCGCGCTTATCGGTTCAGGCTACTTCGCCGTCGCAGGCGCGCGCGGTGTTGAGTACACCCGCGACGGACGCATGTCGCTCGATGCCGACGGACTGCTGCGCGATGTCCATGGCCGGGCCGTTCTCGGCGCGCTCGGGGCGGTGCGCCTTGGCTCCGGCGCAGTCATCCATTCTGACGGTCGCATCTTCTGCCGCGGCGCGGTCGTCGACCGGTTGCGCATCGTCGATTTCGATGGCACTACTGTGCGCCGGGGCCATGCATCGGTACGGGCTGGTTATCTTGAGGAGTCAGGCGTCGACCCGATCGAGGAGATGACGTCGCTCGTCGCGGCACAACGGTGCTTTGAAGCCGACCAAAAGGCGGCGCAGCAAACCGACGAGACCCTCAAGCGCGCCGTCACCGAGCTCCCCGCGGTGCGTTCATGAACCGCGCGCTCGCGGCCGGAGCGACCGGCATGGCGGCCCAACAGGCCGTGCTCGACATCGTCGCGACAAATCTTTCGAACGTCGACACGGTTGGCTTTCGCGCCGATCGGCCCGAGTTCGCATCTCTGATCGATGAGAGCGGCAGCCGTATGGGTGCGATGGCGTCGCGCTCGGTGCGGCTCTTCTCGCAAGGCAAGATCGAGACGACTTCTAACGATTTCGATCTGGCCATTCAAGGCGAGGGTCTATTCCAGGTAAGAAGCGCGTCCGGCGCCATTGCATATACGCGTGCCGGCAACTTCACTCCCGACGCTGTCGGCACGTTGCGTTTGCCGAATGGCGCCTCGCTCGTGCACGTTCGCATGCCGCTCGGCGCGCTTGGCTGCACGTTCGCAGAAGATGGCCGCGTGCGCGCCCACGTGCAAGGCGCCGCGCAGTCCAGCGAAGTTGGGCGCATCGCGTTGTACGCGTTTCCAAATCCGGCCGGGTTGCGTTTGTCCGACGATGGCCTTTTCTATCCCACATCCGCAAGCGGCAGGCCGGCGCGCGGCTGGCCCAAGGCAGGCGGTTTTGGAGTCGTACGTCAGCGCTGTTTGGAGCGCGCGAACATCGACGTGATGACCGCGATGATGTCGGTGCTCGCCGCGCAACGCGCGTACGAGGCCAGTGCGAAGAGCGTGCAGGCAGCCGACGAGATGCTTCGTCTTGCGAATAATCTCGAGCGATGACGCGCTCCGATCCGGCGCTGCTCGACGCGTGCCGCCAATTCGAGGCGATGATGCTGCGCCCACTTTTCGATAGCATCGCGGCATCCGCGCTGATGCCCGTCAGGCCAGACGGCGACTCCGAGGCAGAAAGCGATGCATCGGGCGGTGGCTGCGCTGCCATGCAAGGCGTGTTCGGCGAATCGCTTGCCCTCGCGCTGGCGCGCGCCGGTGGAATCGGTCTCGCCCAGATGCTCGCGTCGCGGCTTGAACGCAAATGATCGCGTTTCCGTGCACGCCCCTCGATGAGATGGCAACCACGTTTGCGGCGAGCCGCTCGCGCGCCGACCGCGATCGCTTGTGCGAGGCGGCGTTGCCACTCGTGCGCCGCGTCGCCATGACGGTGCGCAGACGTCTCCCTCAACATTTCAGTTACGACGATCTGATCGGCGACGGCTGTCTCGGATTGCTGCGCGCCATCGACCGTTACGATCCGTCGTTCGGCGTCTCGTTCGAGTCATGGGCGGGCCGGATCGTGCGCGGCGCAATGCTCAACGGCCTGCGCCGCATGGATGCCATTCCAGAGCGCGTGCGCCGCGATGCGCGCGCGCTCGAACAGGCTCGTTGGATCGTCGCGCAGCGCACGGGGTCGTCAGCGAGCGAGCGCGAGGCCGCGCAGATGGCATCGTTGAGCAGCACGAAGCTCGACGCAATCCGCCAAGCGGGCAGGCTCGCGACGCTTTCAATCGACCGGCCGCCGTCGGGCAGCGCCGGCTCGCCCATCTCGGAGCGGCTGCCCGACGAACAGCCCGACCCGGCGACCGAAGCGAGCGAGCGCGCATTTCAGGCGCTCGTCGCCCGCGCGATCACGTTGCTGCCGCGGCGCGAGCGCGCGATTCTCGAAGCGTTCTATCGAGGCGGCGCCACGTTCGGCGCCATCGGCAAGCAGCTCGGCGTCAGCAAGCAACGCGTTTCGCAGCTGCACGGCCGGGCGATCCACGTGTTGCGCATCAAGCTCAAGGCGCTGCGCGCCGACGCATGACGATCAGGCTGCGCGATCAGGCGGGAGCACGGCCGGCAGGGCATGCGACGCCGGCTGCGGCCGCCGAGAACTTCGATGCGCTCGAGCCGATCGACGGCGTCGAACTCGATACGCTCGGCATTGATGCGCGTGCGCTCGCGCGCGATTTGATACAATTGAGCGCACGCGCCCGCATGTTGCTTCGCGCCGGTCTTGCGGTGCGCGCATTGCTTCTTGATGTGCTCGCGCACACGTATCGAACCATCACGCTCGGCACGCGCACGATCGTGCTCGAATTCGGGATCTATCGCTAATAGCGTGCGCCGAAGCGGCCGATCAGGTGGACTCGTGTAGTAAAATGCTCGCTGCCGGCTCCTCGGCGAGCGGCGGCGGCGGCGCGGGCGTGGCGGCGAGCGCGGCCTCAGCATCGAGCAGCGCCGAATGGCGCGCGAGCAGCGCGCGCATGTCTTGTTTCGCCGAATTGACTTGATCGTGTTGGCGCTGCAGCTCGCGCTTCGCGTCGTTGATGCGCGCGCGGATCTCGGCCAGCTCCTGTTCGAGTTCGAGCTTGGCGCGTTGGCGTATCAGGTCGACCTCTTTATGGGCAGATGCCTTGACTTCGTCTGCCGTCCGTTGCGCGAGCACGAGCGCGCTCTGCAGGCTGTCCTCCATGGCTTTGAACTGCGCCATCTTCTCCTGCAGGTCGCCGATCTGCGCCTCGAGTTTGGCCCGCTCGTCGATATCGGCCTCCATCGTCTCGATGATCTCATCGAGGAACGAGTCGACTTCTTCACGTGCGTAGCCTTGCAGCGTCTTGCGGAACTGCTTGTGCTGTATGTCGACGGGCGTGATCTTCACGGCGTGGTCCCCCGGTTACCAGGAATCGTACGAACCGCTTGCCGCCAGCTCCGGTTCATTGGAGTTGACCTGCACGTTGCTCGGCACGAACAAGAAGATTCCCTCGGAGAGGCGCTGCATCTTGCCGTCAAGCGTGTAGACGACCCCGCTGAGAAAATCGATGACGCGCTGCGAAAGCGCGCGATCGGCGCCTACCAAGTTCACGACCACGAGCAAGCGAGCGCGCAGATTGTCGGCGATGTCGCTCACCTCGTCGTACTGTCGCGGGCGAAAGACCGAGACGCCTATCTTGCGCGCGCCGCGCGCGTCGTTGATGGGCACGAGTTTCGGCTTGCCCTCTTCGTCGAAGATCTCGTCGTCAAGGTCGTCGGCATCGCGAAATCCCATCGAACTGACGATGTTCGACCAAAGACCCATGATCTATTCCTTGCCTTTCGCGGGGCGCGGCCCGAATAGCGCCGTGCCGACACGCACCATCGTCGCGCCGGCGGCGATCGCCGCCTCGAGATCGCCGGTCATCCCCATCGAGAGCGTGTCGACGCGCTCATGCTCGCGCGCGAGTGCGTCGTACGCGCTCGCTGCGCGCGCGAATGCGGCGCTCGATTGCGACGGATCCAGCGGACCCACCGCCATGACGCCGCGCAAGCGCACGTTCGGCAGCGCCGCCAGGTCGCGCGCCAGCGCGGACGCGTTTTCCGGCGCGACGCCGCTGCGATCGTCGTGCGCAATGTTGACTTGGATGAGGATATCGAGCGTCTTGCCGGCTTGCGCCGCAGCCCGATCGAGCTCGCGCCCGGTCACCGCGCTTTCGACCGTCTGCACGACGTCGAAGAGCGCCGCGATCTTGCGCGCCTTACGCTGTATCGAACCGATGAAATGACGCTTGACGCGTGATGGCCACTCGACGCGGGCGAATTTCGCCTGCGCTTGCTGGAGGTAATTCTCGCCGATGTCCGCGATGTTCGCTTGGATCGCCGCCTCGATCGCCTCCGGTCCGAAGCCCTTGGTGACGGCAAGGACGCGAATCGCGCTCGCTTCCCGGCCGCACAGCTCGCACGCTCGTTCGATTCGGCCGCGCAGTTCCTCGAGGCGTTGCGCGACTTCCCGAACCGGCGCGCCGGCTTCGGCATCACTCACACGTTCGATTCGTTCCAATGTGCGGACCGCTTATCCTTCGGCTGCCCCGGCGCGCAGACCGTCCAAAACGCCGTCGCGCCATGCCTCAAATCGCCCGGCCAGAATGCTTTCACGCGCCGCGTCGCTGAGACGCAGCATCGTCCAGATGTTGTGCAGGCTGACGACGCGCGGCGCGATCATCTCGCTCGCGCGGAAGCAATGCGCGAGGTACGCGCGCGAGAAACGCGCGCACGCCGGACACTTGCAGTCCGGGTCGATCGGCGAGAAATCCTTGGCAAAGCGCGCGTTGCGCAGGTTCAGCCGGCCGCGCAGCGTGAGCGCGAGCGCATGGCGCGCGCAGCGCGTGGGATAGACGCAGTCGAACATGTCCGCACCGCGCGCGATGCAGGCGATCATGTCCTCAGGCGTGCCGACGCCCATGACGTAGCGCGGCTTGTCCCCCGGCAACTGGCCGCACACCAGCTCCGTCACCGCGAGGCTATGCGCTTTGGATTCTCCGACCCATAATCCGCCGATCCCGTAACCGGGAAAATCCAACGCTGCCAGCGCGCGCGCATTTTCGCGGCGCACTGCATCGTACGTCGAGCCCTGCACGATCGCGAAGAGCAGCTGATCCGTTCGGCGTTTTGCCGCGGCCGCACGGGCAGCCCACGCGAGCGTACGCGCTGCGGCTTCGCGCGCACGGCGTTCGTCGACACCCGCGGGCGCCACATCATCCAGCACCATTGCGATGTCGCTGCCCAGCGTTTCTTGCAGCGCGACCACCGATTCGGGCGTGAACGTATGGCGCGTGCCGTCCAAGTGCGATGCGAAATGATATCCGTCATCGTCGACCGTGCCCAGCGAGGCGAGTGAGAACACTTGAAACCCGCCGCTGTCGGTGAGGATCGGCCCATGCCAGCCCATGAATGCGTGGAGTCCGCCGGCGGCTTCGATGGTATCCGCGCCTGGGCGCAGATACAGATGGTACGCGTTGGCGAGGATGATGCGTGCGCCCGCGCCCGTCAGTTCGTCTGGCGCGAGTCCCTTGACGCTGGCCTGCGTGCCGACCGGCATGAAGGTAGGCGTCGGAATCTCTCCGTGCGCCGTGCGCAACACGCCGGCGCGCGCGTCGCCGTCGGTCGCTTCGAGCGTGAATGCACCGTCGCTCATACGTGCGCGCTCATCGCTGCGCGGCGCGCAGGCGGCTCACGAGCGCCGCAAGATCTTCGGGCCAGGGCGATTCGAACGCGAGCGGCGCGCCGCTGACCGGATGCACCAAGCGTAGGCGGACGGCGTGCAGCGCCTGACGCGCGATGCCAAGGTCGGGATATCCCGCGCCGTAGATCGGATCGCCGACGAGCGGGTGGCCGATCGCCGCGAAATGCACGCGGATCTGATGCGTGCGCCCTGTTTCTAAGGTGACGCGCACGAGCGACACCGCGCGCGGGGCGCGCGAGCGTTCGGATTTTCTTTGCCTTGTGGCAGGCAGCGCGAATCTCTCGAGCACCCGATAGTGCGTGACCGCACGCTTGCCTTCATGGCGCACAGCAAAACGCGTGCGCGTCGATGGATCGCGCGCGAGCGGCGCGTCGATCGCGCCGCTTTCGACGGGCGGCACGCCCCACACCAGCGCATCGTATTCGCGCTCGACGTGATGCCCGGCGATCGCAGCGGCCAGCGCGCGCATGGCTCGTTCGCTCTTGCCGACGACGAGCAATCCAGACGTGTCCTTGTCAAGGCGATGCACGATGCCGGGACGCGTCTCATCCGAAAGCGCGGGCAACGGACCAAGCGCTGCAAGCAACGCATTCACCAGAGTACCCGAAGCGCTGCCCGGAGCGGGATGCGTCGCCATCCCCGCGGGCTTGTCCACGACGGCGATATCGGGGTCGTCATGCATCAGCAGCAGTGGAACCGATTCGGCTTGCGGTGTCCGGGCGGCGCGTACCGGGAGCGCCGCTTCGACGCGTTCACCCGCGCGCAGATGATGAGCCGGTTTCGCCGGACGGCCGTCGATGCGCACCATCCCCGAGCGTATCAACGCGGACATCTCTGCGCGCGAACGCTGCGTCCGGCGCGCGAGCACTGCGTCGAGTCGACCTCCCGCTTCCGCCTCCGTCGCCGCGAACGCGACGGTGTCGCTCACGGCTCGGCCGGGGGCGATTCGGACAACGCTGCGGCGGGCGCCGGTGTGGGCGGCCCGTCAACCGCGGGAGTTTCGTCCGTGACCACCGCCGCCGGGCGCCGCTCGTGCACGAGAATGCGCAACAACAGCAACGCGACGCCGATGGTGATCGCCGAGTCGGCCGCGTTGAAGACCGGATACCCGGTCGTCTTGAAGTCGATGAAATCGACGACGTAGCCGAGGCGCACGCGATCCAGGATGTTGCCGATGGCGCCTCCGAGTATCAGGCCGAACGCCATGTGCGTGAGCGCAGTCGCACCATCTTGGCGATACCAGATGTAGAACACAAAAACGACGCCGAGCGCAAAGGCGGCCAGCAGCAGCGGATGCGAACCGAACAAGCCGAACGCACCGCGGTGGTTCTGGACGTAAGTCAGCCACAACACGTGCGGGATGACGATGCGGCTCTCGTCCGGCAGGAAATGGGTCGCGATCTCGTGTTTGGTGAGCTGATCGAACCCGACGATCAGCGCCGCGACCACATAGAACAGAAGTGACACGTCGTCGCCAATTTTCCGGCGGTTGCGCGGCCTTTCCTTGGTTTGCTACGGGCTACGATACAGCGGCTTGCGGCTCGTACGCATCGACCAGCGTCTCGAGACGCCGGCCCGTCAACAGCGAAATATACGCGGGCACGAGCGGCAGCACGCATGGCGAGATGAACGAGACGACGCCCGCGAGGAACACAGCTCCTAACGTGAGCGCAGCACCGCTGCCGACGTCCGGCCCGGTACCGACATTCGCGAGCGCAGGGAATTCCTTATAGAGGAATCCGGTGAAACGCAAGAACGAATTTGTGACGAGGATCAATCCCATGCCGATGACGATCAGTCCGGCGGCGATCTCGATCGCGTGCAAATAACGCTTGAAGCGCTTGAGCACGGGCAGGACATAGTTGAGCGCGACGCCGGTGAGGATGAACGGGATGCCGAGACCGAGCGAATACACGAACAGATACGCGACGCCCGTCCCGACGCTGCTCGTGCTGCCGGCAAGCGCGAGCACCGCCGCAAGCACGGGACCGATGCACGGCGACCAACCAGCCGCAAAGCCGATGCCTGCGAGCAGCGTCGCAGGATAGGTCGTCGTCGTGTGTGCGAAGTGCACGCGCTTGTCCATCGCGAGGAACGGGATGCGGAACAGGCCCATCATATTGAGCCCGAGAAGGATGATGACTACTCCGATGACGCGCGCGATGAGCACTTGATGCTCTTTGAAAAGCGCGCCGAGTGCGCTCGCCGATGCCCCGGCCAACACGAACACGATCGTGAATCCGAGCACGAAGACGAGCGAGTGCGAGAGCAGCTCGCGCCGGACGGCGGTGCGCGATGGGGCCGTCTGCGCGGGTGCGGTAGCGGTGGTCATCGAGGCTGCGTTCCTGTCACGAATCGTTCCGGAGGTGCTTGATTGTTCGCCTTGCTTCTGGATGCCGGCCACTGGTTCAGCTATCCGCACGTCGACCCGGTAGCGATCCACATCTACAAAGGGTTCGGCATCAACTGGTACGGGCTCACGTACGTTATGGGGGCCGTCCTGGTCTACCTCCAGTTGCAGAGCAAGAGCAGCCGCACGCGCACCGGACTCACCGTCGAGCAGGCGCAAGAATTCATCGTCTACACGATGTTCGGCATCATCATCGGCGGCCGTTTGTTCTTTCTCATCGCAGACATGCTCACGCCGATCGACAAAGGCGGCCACTCGCTCACATACTACATCTCGAATCCGCTTGACATCATCGCCATCTGGCAAGGCGGCATGGCATTTCATGGCGGGCTCATCGGCGGCGTCATCGGCGCGTGGCTGTATCTGCGCCATACCAAGGTGCGCGTGATGCCCGTGCTCGACGAAGCGGTGCTGTGGCTGCCGGTCGCGATCCTGCTCACGCGCATCGCGAACTTCATCAAGCCTGAACTTCCCGGCCGCGTCACCGACTCGCCGATCGGCTTCTTGTTCCCAGGATACGAAGGCTATCGTTATCCGTCGCAGCTGTTCGAAGGCATCGGCATGGTGTTGATCGTGCTGCCGCTCGTGTGGTTGGTGCGCTCGCGTCCGGATATTTTCCGAACGGGGGCGGTGTTCTGGACGTTTATCGCGGGCTACGGGTTCGTGCGCACGATCGTCGAGTTCTATCGCGAGCCGGGCATCATGTTATTGGGCTTGACAGGCGCACAATATTTGACGATCGCCATGGTCATCTTGGGCCTCGTGATGATCTGGCGCGGACAACGTCAGCCCGTGAAAGCCGCCCCCTCACCGCAGAAGCGGCCGGCGAAAGCCTGACTCAGACATGCTGCGGCGCATCGTCCTCTACGGCTTCGCGCTTGCTGTCATTGCACTTCTCGTCGCCTATGTGACCCAGCCAATTCGGGGGTACGTCGGGCCCGTGCGGATCGCCGATCAGCCAGGCTTTGGCCCTGTGCTTGTGTCGCCGCATCCGTCACCGACCCACGAACCGTTCGTCGCGCCGACGCCCTTCGTGCATCCGCTACAGTCGAAAACGGTCGCCGAATTGCAGGCGCTTCTCCAGGCGCACGATCCCGAAGCGCAGTGTGAAATGGCCAAGCGCTTGCTCAAGGGCGATGGCGTCGATCAGGATTGGCAAAACGGGAAGCTGCTGCTCCAAGTCGCAGCGCGTCAGAATAATCCCTGCGCGCTGACGAATCTCGGGAACCTTTCGTATGATGTCGACGATTACGAGACCGCGTCGACGTATTATCACAAGGCCGCCGATCTTGACTACCCGGTCGCCTTCTATGACCTCGGCCAGGTCGCACGCTATGGTCCCGCACATGACGAGGATGAAGCATTCAAACAGTATTTCGAGGCGGCCAAACGCGGCTACGTTCCTGCGTACTACTTGGCCGGCACTGGATATATCACGGGCCGCTATGGTGCGGTCGACAAATGGCTTGCGTTTCAGTGGTATCAGCTCGGCGCGGATGCAGACGACCAAAACGCGATCAAGGGCCTGGCCTGGTACTACATCTATCAGTCAGATGAGGCTGACAGATATCAAAAAGCGATGGTGCTCCTTTGGAAAGCACCGTGCGCTTGCTCGGATTACGAAATCGGCCGGCTGTACCTCAAAGGACTGGGCGTGGCGCCCGACGTGCACCAGGCTGCGTTCTATTTCAAACGCGCAGCCGATAAGGGCGACTATCCGTCTGAAACCGCGTACGCCGACCTGCTCAGGAGCGGCAAGCTCGGGGCCTCGCAGCCCGAGCTCGCGCTACGCTACTACCGCGACGCCGCTGACCAAGGCGATGGAGCCGCGATGGATGCCATCGCGCAAATGACCGAACGGGGTATCGGCACGCAACGCGATCCGGCTTTGGCGCATCAAATGTACGTTGAGGCCGCTGCGCACTGCAGCGGCGACGCGCTCTTCAGGCTTGCGAAGATATCGTTGAATGGATCGGCCAAACATCCCAAAGATGTCGATGAGGCGTACGCTCTTGCCGAGACGAGCATCATGTGCGGCTATGATCCGAATGCGGGCAGCGCGTTGCTAAAACCGCTCGCGGAAAGCGGTCGGGTCAACTTCGATAGGGTCCGGCAGATCCAGCAACAGATCCAAGCCAAAATCCACGACAACACGGGGAATCCAAATTTCGCGCCGGCGACCGGCATGCCGTCGAATCTGACGGGTCAAAAGACGTCCAGTTAAACCGGGTCTACCGATCCTTCGTGACCGAAACGCTGAATCCGTCCGTAACGACAACGTCGATGCTCGTGGCCAAGGTCTGTTCTTTCAGGTAGTCGTTCCACGCGCCGATGGCCTCGGCGTATTCCTTCGTCGTCGCGATCTTGACGGTGATGCGGTCGCTGATGTGCAGCGCAGCCTGTTTTCGTGCGTCTTGAATCTCGCGCACGACTTCACGCGCTAATCCTTCTTGCGCGAGTGGCGGCGTGACGCGCGTGTCGAGCGCGACGAGCATGCCATCGGCCTCGGCCGACGCATAGCCCGATGCAGACTTGCTGTCGACGAGCACGTCGTCCGGGTCCAGCTCAAAGACCTCGCCGTTCGCCTGCACGCTGAACTTCTCGCCGGCGGCAACCGCGCGCGCCACTGCCCGAGCATCGGCCGATGTGAGAGCGGAGCGCAGCGCACCCAGTTTTTTACCGAATCTCGGTCCTAGGCGAGGTAGGTTCGGGCGCAGCGCATACTCGATGAATTCGGCATCGACGCCGACGGTCTGCAGCTCCTTGACGTTCAGTTCGTCGAGGATCAATGTGCGGAACTGAGCGAGCGCTTTCGTTTGCGCGGCCGTGCGCGGGCGGACCAGTGCGAGCGCGAGCGGCTGGCGCGTCTTCATCTTCGCCGCGGCGCGCACTTGACGGCCCAGATCGACGGTCTCTTGCGCGACGCGCATCGCCTCGACAAGCGCTGCGTTCGCGCGTTCCGGTTGCGCCGCCGCCCATGGCGTCAGGTGCACGCTTTCGGGTGCGCTCGCATTGAGCGCGCGCACGAGCATCTGATACAGCGATTCGGCCAACATCGGCGTGAACGGGGCGAGCAGCGACGCGACGCCGCAAAGACATTCATACAGCGTGCGATACGCCGCTCGCTTATCGGGGGTGTCCCCCGACGCCCAAAAGCGATCGCGCGAGAGCCGCACGTACCAATTGGAAAGCTCGTCGACAAAGGTCTCGATCGCGCGCGCTGCACCCTGCGCGTCGTACAGCTCCAGACGGCGCGTGACATCGAGCGTGAGATCCTCGAGCCACGCGGCAGCCCAGCGGTCCATGTCGGTGCGCTGCACGAGCGGAACATCTGCGGGGATACCGACGCGGTCGTCGTTCGCGTAGAGCGTGAAGAAGTTCACCGTGCTCCACAGCGTGTTGAGGAATTTACCGGTGCCCTCGCGCACGAGCTCGACTGACGCGCGCTTCGCGACGCCCGGCGGGCTCGCTGCAAAGAAGTACCAGCGCAGCGCGTCAGCGCCGAGCGCATCGAAGACCTCCCACGGATCGAGCACGTTGCCTTTGCTCTTGCTCATCTTCTCGCCGCGCTCGTCGACGACGTGGCCGAGGCACACGCAGTTGCGATACGTCGGCGCAGCGAAGCGCTGCGGCTCAAGCGCGTTGAGCATCGTGCCGATCGCGTGCAGGCTATAGAACCAGCCGCGCGTTTGATCGACGGCCTCGCAGATGAAGTCTGCAGGGAAGTTGCGCCTGAAGACGTCGTCGTTCTCGAACGGATAGTGCCATTGCGCATAGGGCATCGATCCGGAGTCGAACCAGGCGTCGATGACCTCGGGTACGCGCCGGTATTCGCGGCCTTCGCGTACGAACGTGATCTCATCGATCGCCGGACGGTGCAGATCCAACCCGGAAAGATCGCGGCCCGCGAGCTGCGCGAGCTCGGCGACCGAACCGATGCAGAGGTAGTCCGTGCCGTCCGTCCATAGCGGCAGCGGTGTTCCCCAAAAACGCTCGCGCGACAGCGCCCAGTCGACGTTGTTCTCCAACCAGTTGCCGAAGCGACCCTGCTTGATGTTCTCGGGCACCCAGTTGACGACGTCATTGTTGGCGAGCAGCTGCGTCTTGAACTTCGTCGTGCGGATGAACCATGCGGTCTTCGCGATGTAGAGCAGCGGGTCGTCCGTGCGCCAACCGAACGGATACGTGTGGCGGATCGTGCCCGAGCGGAACATCAAACCGCGCTTCTTGAGGTCAGCGATGATCGGCGGATCGGCATCCTTGAAGAACGCGCCGGCGGCGACGGTGACCTCGGGCACAACGTGCCCTGTATA
>JAFAKE010000025.1 GCA_019235715.1 Vulcanimicrobiota bacterium | reverse complement strand
GCGAGCGCGGCATCGATGGCGCTGCGCGCGCTGCGATGCTGCGACGATGGGCGAGCGATGAAACAGCCGTAGTCACCCAGGGCCTACACGTCAGCGCGGACGGCGCGGCGCTGCACGTCTTGTCGGACTTGCCGCGCGCGCAAACGCGGCCAGGAGCCGGCGGCCTGCCGACGTTGTACTGGGTCGGTGAGTTTCACGCCGCGCTCCCTCGGGCCAACGGCCAACACACGATTGAGGTGCGCGACGACGTGAACGCCGAACGGATCGGATGGAGAGATGTCGTCGTCGCCCCCGATGGCGAGCCGACCAACGAGCTGCGTTCGTATCCGCCCGCGTTGATCGGCTCACCGCGCCATATCGCGGGCGTGCGCCTGACAATCGATTCCAGCGCGCGGGTGATAGCGCGCGAAGTTATGGGCGCCGCGGAATCGGCGCCCGCGGGCTCTACCTCCCAAGTGCGCTCGAATGCGTTGTCCGAGATGCTGGCCAAAGGGGTATCGAATCCGTGGATCGTGATCGCGACGCTGCTTATGGCGATCGGCTTGGGAGCGCTCCACGCACTCGAGCCCGGACACGGCAAGACGCTGCTCGCGGTTTCGCTTGTCGGTGCGCGCGCATCGGCCGCACAGGCGCTGATCCTCGCGGGCGGGCTGACCTTTGCGCATACCGCAGGCGTGCTCGGACTTGGCTTGTTGCTGCTGGCGGCGGCGCAGTGGATCGTGCCGGAAAACGTGTATCCGTGGATCACGCTCGGATCCGGCACGCTCGCGGCAATTCTCGGCGCCCTTGCGCTGGCACGCTACGTGCGCCGCCGCCGGGGTGAAGATCACGCGCACGACGGCGCGCACGGACACCGCCACGTCCCCGAAGGCCCCGCACCGCTGTCATTTCCAGGCGTCGTGCTGATGGCGATGAGCGGCAATATCGCGCCATGCCCCGCCGCTTTGGTCGTGCTTCTCGCGGCGCTGACGCTGCATCAAGTCGGCTACGGCTTGCTCGTCATCGTCGCGTTCAGCATCGGCCTCGCGGCCGTTCTCACCGGCCTCGGCGTCGCGCTGGTGCGCGGTGCCGCGTGGCTTTCGAACCAGCCGCGTTTCGACGCCGTCGTCGCCTATGGGCCGCTCGTGTCCGCCGGCGTGATCGCGATCGTCGGCGCGCTCATGGTCGGCCAGGGAGCGGGCGCATCGATGTTGCACATGCCATCGGCCGGCGTCACCGCACTCGTGCTGGTAGCGATTGCCGGTTATGCGCTCGCTCCCGGTCATTCACACGCGCACGGTCATTCACACGCGCACGGTCACGCGCGACCGGCGCTCGATAGGGGAACATCATGATCGCGCACGGCGCGCCGTCGTTACCGCTGGGCGTCATGTTTTTCACCGTCTTCGTCCTCGGCTTACGCCACGGCGCGGATCCGGATCATCTCGCCGCGATCGACAATCTCACGCGCAACAGTCTCGGCGCCCGCGAACGATTGAGCCGCTTCGTCGGAACGCTGTTCGCCGGCGGCCATTCGATGATGGTCCTGTCGATCGCCGCGCTGGCGGGATTGCTGGGCAGCCGGCTCGCGCAACACGGGCAGCTGCTCGAAACGATCGGCACCTGGGTCAGCATCGTCACGCTGTTCGCGATCGCGGCGCTCAACATACGCCAGCTCGTGCTCAATCGCACGGGCGCGGCCGGCTTGAAGAGCGCGCTCTTGCCGCGCTCGCTGCGCGCGGCGACCAGTCCACTCGCAGCGATACCGGTCGGCATCCTGTTCGGTTTGGGATTCGATACATCAAGCCAAGTCGCGACGTACGCGCTTGCCTTGACCGCGGGAAGCGGCATCGCGTTCGGCGTGATCGTCGGATTGGCGTTCTCGTTGGGGATGACGGTGACCGACACGCTCGACAGCCTGCTCGTCCACCGGCTGTGCACGCGCCATCCGCTCGAGCTCGTGCGCGCAACGCGCGTGTGGATCGTCGCCGTCACCGGTCTGGCGATCGCCGTCGGAACGTACGAAATAGCGCAGGTCCTTGGCTGGACCTCGCCGCTTCCCGACATCGCCGTCAGCGCGATTCTTGTCGCCGCGCTGCTGCTCGTGTTCGGCTGGACGTTCGCATGGTCCGCGCGGCCGCAGCAGCGCGGACCTGCGTATTGATCTAGCCTGCCTTCGGCACCAGCCGGTAGGCCGCGATCTGCCCGTTCGCGTGGAGCCGCAGCTCCACCAGCATGTCGCCCTTGCTGAACTTGGCGTCGAACCAGTAGCGGCGCGTATCGTCGTCGCTCTTGGTCTGCGTGAGACCTTGGTAGTCGCCCAGCGAGTGCATCTTGTCCGAGATCATCGCGACCTGCGTTCGCGTCGCCTGCGACTTGAGCTCGTCGTCGAAATTCGCGGTCGCGCCGCTGTAGTCGTTGTTGTAGATCGCCTTCGCGACGTTGCTCGCGATCGACTGCGGATCGCTATGCTGTTGGCTGCAGGCCACAAGCGCGACCGCGATCGCACAGGCCGCGATGATCGTGCGCGCGCTCAAAAGTCACCCCAACCGTAGGACACGACCTGCGTCGGAGAAATCGTGGCGACCCGATTCGGCGAAGTCGACTGCGTCGTCACGGCAACGGCCGGCTTCGTGCTCACGAAGTTCGATCCCGGCGGATTCAGCGCCGCGACCTGTTTGTTGAGACGGTCGATCTGCTGCTGCTGGATCGCGATCTCTCTCTTTTGCTCGTTCGCGACCGCCAACTCGTGATTGTACGCCGTCTTGTACTGGTTGGCCGCGGCCTGCGCGTCATCGCGCTGCTCGGCCAACGCGGCCTGCCTTTGCGCGTCCTCAGCGTACTTCTCGTGGACCTTCTTATTATGGTTGATGATGATCAACGTCGCAGCTGCAGCGCCGGCGCCGAGCAGAATGTTGCGCGTGCTCGCTGCACCGTCTGCCAGCGCCATGGGCTTGGGAGCCATCGCCAGGGCGAGTGCCCCGATCAGTGCCGCTGCGATTAGTCTTGTGTGTCTCATGGATGGTTTTGCGTACCCCCTAGACTTCAAAACGTAAAGAGGCGCTCACTATGTTTCGCCGCTCTCTTTATACCCCGGGACAGCAGGTAGCCTGACCTTAGAGCAAAGGATAAGCTAACCTACATCAACGAATTAGGTAAGGCTAATTATGCCGAACCAGCGCCTCCTCAACTCCGCGCTTAAAACGCCGCTCGCCGAGCCCTTGGACGAGCCGGAAGTCAGCCCGAACGTCGAGATGTATCTCAAAACGATCGTCCGCTTGCAACGCGGCCGTGAACCGGTTTCGACCTCCGCCATCGCAAGCGAACTGGCCGTGTCGGCCGCATCGGCCTCGGCGATGCTCAAGAAACTGGATGCCGACGGCTACGTCAGCCACGACGGACGCCATGGCGTGATCCCAACGGCGGCCGGTGCGAAGATCGGTGCGCTCACGCTGCGCCGCCAACGCCTCGCGGAGCGGCTCCTCGTCGATCATCTCGGCATACCATGGGAGTTCGCGTATGCTGAGGCCTGCCGCCTCGAGCATGCGATCTCACCGCTCGTCGAACGCCATCTGTACCGGTTCACCGGCGAACCGGCGACCTGCCCGCACGGTCATGCGATCCCGCGTGACGACGGCACGTTGTGGGACCATGAGGACGCGCTCGATCTGATCGACCTGCCGGTCGGCTCGAGCGCCAAAGTGCTCGAGGTCAAGCACGACATGCCCGAGCTCTTGCGCTACCTCGCGCAGATCGGACTGCGCCCCGGCACAATCGTAAGCGTCGAGAAATTCGAACGCGCCGTCGGACTGCTCACGTTACGCGTGAACGGCAAAGCACATTCGGTCAGCACGCAGCTCGCCGGCGCGATCACGGTCAAGCATTCAGGGCGGCCGCTGAAGAGCAAGTGAGTCCGATCGTGCCACGCGTGCTTGCGCGCATCGCTTTTTTCACCGGCGTCCTCTCGTGGGCCGCGTTTGCTCCATCGGCCGTGCGCGCCGATGCGCTCGAGAGCGCAGCGCCGGGACCGGTTGCTGCCGATATCTCCGCAGCCGCCGTCGCGCGCGCCGAAGCCGACGCACAGCGCGATTACTCACTCTTACCGTCACTGCCGCCGGCGATGCACGGGCCTGTCGCCGTCGTGCATCTGATCGCCGAACGCAAGACGTGGACGCCGGCGCCCGGCGTGAACGTCGATGCCTGGACGTACAACGGCACCGTGCCCGGTCCCACGATCCACGTGCGTGAAGGCGATACGTTGCGTGTCATCTTCACGAATCATCTACCGGCGCCGACCACGATCCATTGGCACGGCATGAACGTGCCTGCCGCGATGGACGGCTCGCCGGGATTTAGCCAAGCGCCGGTGCAGCCAGGACAAAGCTTCGTCTATCAGTTCGTCGTGCGCCAGCCGGGCACGTACATCTATCACACGCATGTCGACGATCTCAACCAGCTCGACCGCGGACTCTACGGTGCGGTGGTCGTCGATCCGCGCAGTCCGGCTCCAGGACCGAGGGTCGACCGCGACTACCTCATGCTGATCTCGTCCTGGAAGATCTTCAGCAGCAGCGAGAACTACTTCAGCATCAACGGGAAGAGCTATCCGCTCGGCAAGCCGTTCGAAGTGCGCGCGGGTCAACGCGTCCGCGTGCGCGAGATCGACATCAGCGGTACAGAGTTCCACACGATGCACACGCACGGCCATCATTTCCAAGTGGTGGCGGTCGACGGCCAACCCGTTGCACCGAGCGCGCGCCAGATGATGGATACGCTGACGCTCGGACCCGGCGAAACGCGCGACATCGAGTTCGTCGCTGACGCGCAGCCCGGCACGTGGATGTTCCATTGTCATGTCGCCGACCACATGCTCAATGGCGACCGCGGTCCGGGCGGTTTGGTGTCGGCGATCCATTACGAAGGCACGCCCGACCGATTCGCGTCGATGGCCTCTCAAGATGTGATGGCGACGGCGCCCACGGGCGAGTCGGCCACCGGCCCTAAGCTGACGCAAGCGCAGACGCTCGTGCTCGGCGCGATCGCAGGCTTGACTATCTTTCTGGGGCTGCCGTTCGCGCTGATGCGCGGCGTGCCGCGGCGCTGGATCGCGTTCGCCAACGCGATCGCGATCGGCGTGCTGTTCTTCTTGCTCTTCGACATCCTGCGCCAAGCCGGCGAGCCGGTCGGCGACGCGCTCACGCGCATGCAGCAAGGCGCCGGCTCCGGGCCGTTTTGGGAACTGACGGCGATCTATGTCGGCGGGCTCGCGCTCGGACTCGTCGGCCTCGTGTACTTCTCACGCGTCGTGTTCGCGCGGCAGCGCGCCGCGGTTGCAGAAGGCGGCATTTTGAGTCCCATGACGCTGGCGACGACGATCGCGCTCGGCATCGGGCTGCACAACTTCAGCGAGGGGCTTGCCATCGGCCAATCCGCGGCGACCGGCGCGATCGAGCTCGCCGTGCTGCTCATCATCGGCTTCGGCCTGCACAACATGACCGAGGGCTTCGGCATCGCCGCGCCCCTTGTCGGAACAGAAGCGCACGTCGGCTGGCGGCAGATCCTGATGCTGGGTCTGCTCGGCGGCGGCCCGACGTTTGTCGGCACGCTGATCGGCTACCGATTTGTCTCGCCGGCGCTTTCCGTGCTGTTCCTCACGGTCGCGGCCGGCGCCATCATCTACGTCATCGGCGAGATGACGAAGGCGGGCGGCCGCATCGGACACAAAGAACTGGCAGCCGTCGGCATCTTCCTCGGGTTCGTCATCGGCTTGGGCACAGACCTCATCCTCACCGCCGCCGGCGCCTGACCGGCACGAAAGACTATGCGATCGAGTTTCATCTTCTTACTAGCGGGGCTGGCGCTCATCGCGGGCGCCTGCGCCAAGCAAAACGGCCCGACGCACGGCGGCGCTCAGGGGCGGGCAGCCGTCGACCAGCCGGCGCCCTCGTTCTCGCTCAAGGACGTCGACGGTACGCAGGTCACCCTCGCGCAATTCAAAGGCAAGCCCGTCTTCATCAATGCCTTCGCGACGTGGTGCCCGCCATGCAAGCAAGAGCTGCCGGGGATCGTGAAGGCGTATCCGCAGTACAAGGATAGAATCGTGTTCATCGGCATCGACGAACAAGAGGATGCCGAACTCGTCATACCGTTCCTGACGCGTTTTGGGATCACGTATCGCGTGCTGCTCGATCCCGGCGCATTCACTGAAGCCTATCAGGTCGACTCACTGCCCTGGAGTTTCTTCATCGACAGCAATGGGATCGTGCGTAAGATCTCGCGCGGTTTCATGTCTCCAGAGCAGCTCAAGGATAACCTCGCGGCGATTGACAAGGGGTAAGCATGCGCACTCTCGCCGCGCTGCTGCTCGCCATTTTCATCTTCGATCTCGCGTCGCCGCTCCAGGTGCGCGCGATGAGCACGGCGACCGAAATCGCCAAGGGTGCGGCGATCTCGAAAGAAGTCGACCGCGAAAGCCTGCTCGTCGACGATCCGTTCCTCACCAACTGGGTGAACACGGTGGGCGGTAATCTCGCCAAATTCCGCGCGCGCGAAGACATCAATTTCACCTTCAGCATCATCAACTCGGACGAGATCAACGCGTTCGCCCTGCCCGGCGGCTTCGTGCACGTCGACATGGGTCTGCTCAACGCGGTATCCTCCGATGACGAGCTGGCGGGCGTGCTCGCCCACGAAATGGGCCACGTCGAGCGCCGTCATTTCCTCTCATTAGAAGAGAAGAGCACGGTGCTCGGCATCCTCGTGGGCGTGCTCTCGATCCTTTCGCCCATCGCCTCGCTCTTCGGCGGCGACGCGGGCGAATTGGCGATGACCAAGTTCTCGCGCGTCGACGAGCTGCAAGCCGACCAATACGGCCTGCAGCTGATGTCGCGCGCCGGCTACGATCCGCAGTCGATGGTCGATTTCATGGATCAGCTGCGCAAGATGTCTGAGTCGCCCGAAAGCAAGGCCGATAGGGCGTTTTTGGATCATCCGGTGCCGAGCGATCGCATCGCGCACCTCGAGGGCTATCCGCAGCTCGACAACCCAACCGCGGCGCAGATCACCGCCGATGCGATCCATGACGAGAGCGAGGGACGCTTCTCGTACGCGGACGCGCGTTACGCGCAAGCGCTGCACGTCGAGTCTTCGGATACGCTCGCATCCTCGCACGTCGCCGGTCTGCAAACAGCGCTCAAGGACACAGGCATGCATGCGGGTCCTGGTTCGCCGTTGCAGTTCGCATTCGAGCTCGATCCTGCCGGTCGCGCGTCGACCGCTTCGATGATCGAGCAGGCGCTGAACATCACGCGCGACGACGCAGCGCTGGCGCGCGAACAAGCGCGCTGGGGCAACCGCGATGCAGAATCGCTCGCCACGCAACTGCACTCGCTGTCAGGCGGCGTCCCCAATTTAGGCCAGCCCAAGACGGCGAACAACAACCTCGCGCAAGCGACCGCAGCGCTCGATAAGATGATCGTCGACATCAACGGCGCGCTCAGCCTCACTGCGGACGTCATGACGACCGCACCCGGGCTGTTCCAGGACAATCAAACGCTGCTCCACGAGATGGGTCAGCAGCTGGTCGACAGCGAGGCGACGATCGGCACGCAATCCGTGCAGGCGTATTATCCGGGCATCAGCGCGCAAATGATCTCGTCGTCGGACGAGCTCGCGCGCGCCGTCGATCGCGCGCGCGGCGCGGTCTCATCCGCGGCGGACAGCGTCAATGCCCTCAAGGACTACTTCGTCGTCCTCGACACGATCGACACGAGCTCAGGCGACATCAAACCGGCTGACATGCCGAAGGTGCGCGCCGCGCTCGACAAAGCGCAGGCCGCGTGGGATAGCGTCGAGGCGATGGCGCTGCAATCTGATGACGAGATCTACACGGCGCAAAGCCGCTGGCTCGCCGCGCGCATCACGATGCTCGACCTGACCTCATCGCAGGCTCGCTACGATTGGTTCCGCAAAGCGCTTGCGTACCGTTTTCCAGGCGTGGAGACGCCCGAGTACGCGACGCTCACGCGCAGCGGGGTGTCGCCCGGTGAGATCAGCTGCGCCGCCTGGCTCTCGTATGAGACGAAGACGCCGATCGCGACGCTGATGTCGCAGGCGTTAGCGAGCGGCGAGACCTGCGAGGACATGGCCCTCGCGCGCGGCGTGCTCACCGAGTCGATGGAGATCGCGCAGGGGCTGGTCTATCAAGATTACATCGACAAGCCGCACAAGCTGAAGTAGCGCTTCACACGCTTTCCTGCGCCTGCGGCGGCAACGCATCGTCAGCCGGCGCATTTGACGTGCGATTGCGCAGCCCCAACACCAGCGCGACCACAGACCAGAATGCCGAGGGGACGCCGGCCCACGCCGGACCAAAAGCGCCCAAGACCCCCGTTGAGACCGGCGGCATGAAGACGCCGGAGAGGTTGTCCAACGCAGAGCTGACGCCCAAGATGGTGCCGCGCTGGTTTTCAGGCGTGCGGTCGGTCAACAGCGCGGTGAGGCTTGGCCGCGCGATCGCCATACCGAACGCGAACAACAGGATCGTCGGCAGCGCCGACCAGATCGTATGGATGAGCGGCACGAGCAAGAAGCCGATGAGCAGCGAGCCGATGCCCAGCAGCGCCGTGCGCCGTGCGCCGAAACGGTCGTTCGTTCCACCGACGATGCCTACCTGAAGGATGACGCTGACAAGGCCGAAGCTCGCGAAGAAATAGCTCGTCTGCGAACCGTTGAAGTGCAGCGCTTCTTTGAACAACAGCGTCAGCACGCCGAACCACGCGTAGAGCGACAGCGAGAAGGCCCATATCTGGATCAGCAGCGGCGCGAGCGTGCGGTCGCTCAGCGAGCGCAAGATGTCCGCAAACGTCGCGACATGCGACCGTTCCGCGCTGCTCGTCGATTCGGGGAGCATGAAGATCGTCAGCAGCAGCGTGATGAACTGGATAGCCGCCGCCGCGAGAAACGGCGCTGAGAAGCCGTAATGCGCGAGCAGAAAACCGCCGAGGAGCGGACCGAAGATGATGCCGGCGCTGAACGACGCGCCGACGTAGCCGAACGCGCGCGCGCGGTCTTTCGGCTCGACAAGATCGGCGACATACGCCTGCGTCACGCTGATGTTGCCGCCCGACAGCCCTTCGATGATCCGTGCGATGAACACGACGGCGAGACTGCCGGCGTATGCGAGCATGGTCCAGCCGATCGTCGCGCCGATCTGGCTGATGATGAGCACGCGTTTGCGCCCGATGCGATCGCTCACGTTGCCCCACACCGGTCCGGCGATGAACTGACACGCGGCGAATGTCGAGAACAGCAAGCCGACCGTGAGATCGCTCGCGCCGAAGTGCTGAACGAAGTAGGGCAAGATCGGGATGAGGATCGAGAACCCGAGGATGTCGATGAACGTGATGCCGAGGATTGGGAGGATGCGAGCGACCATCGAGCGCGCTTTCGAGCGCGGTCCAGGGGATAACCTCCGGGCGGGATTGCGTTGCGCTTTTTCGAACGGGCGGGACGTGATTTCGCCCGCGTCATATACGCGCGCGCTTGCGATAGTGCCCGCGCTGCTGATCGTGAGCGCGCCCGCGTGGGCGCAGGGCGCGCCGGGCCCGTCGTTCATCATCGTCCCGTCCTCGGCGATCAATCCCACCACCATGCAGATCGCGACCTCCACGCTGTTCCAAACCGTCAGCGCAGACTTCTTCCTGGAAGACGATGGGACGATGTACGTCCAGACCGGCGACATCCCCGCGATGTGGCTGCGCGATTCGTCGGCCCAAGCAAAGCCGTATGTCAGGTTCGTGGCGCATTTCCAGACGCTTGGGCCGCTTATCCGTGATGTCATCGAACGCAACGCGAAAAACGTGCTGACCGATCCGTACGCAAACGCGTTCACGGCCGGCTACAAGATCTGGGAAGAGAAGTGGGAAGCCGATTCCTTGGCCTACCCGGTGACGCTCGCGTACACTTACTGGCGGCGCACTGGTGACCGCGCGCTTTTCACGCCGCGCTTGCACTGGTCGTTGGAGCACACGGTCTCGACGTACCAATGCGAGCAGCACCACGCGTCATGCTCCCACTATCGCTCGCCTTTGCTCGTCAGCGGACGGGGATTGGATTATGCCTACACGGGCATGGTGTGGTCGGCCTTTCGCCCATCAGACGACCCGGTGCGCTACGCGTATAACATCCCACAGAACATGTTCGTGTGTGTCGCGTTGCGCGAGCTGGCGGAGATGGCCCAGTCAGGATATGGCGACGCGAAGCTCGCCGCCGCGGCGACGCTGCTCGCCGATCAGATCGACGCCGGCATCCAGCGCTATGGCGCGATTTACGAGATGGACTTCGGCTGGATCTACGCATACGAGGTCGACGGCTACGGCCATACGCTGCTCGCCGACGACGCGAACGTGCCCAACCTGATCAGCGCGACGTATTACGGTTTCACGACGCCCGGCGACCCGATCTATGCGAACACGCGGCGCTTCGCGCTGTCGTCGGCCAACCCGTACTACTACTCGGGCAGTTATGCGTCTGGGTTGGGAAGCCCGCACACGCCGACCGGCTGGGTATGGCCGCTCGGCCTGGTCATGCGCGCGATCACCGCCGCATCTCCATCGGAGACGGTCAGCGAGATCCGCACCGTTCAGGCGACGACGCAGGGCGGCACGCTTTTTCACGAGAGCTTCGATCCCGAAAATCCGAACCGCTATACGCGCACGTCGTTCGGCTGGTTCGAAGCGGAATACGCCGAGCTCTTGTTCCGCAGCACCGCCGGCTTCGATCCGGATCCTCTGCCCGCACCCGCCGGCGCGCTCGGGCTGGTGAACGGCGCAGTCGCCACGCCGCTCGTGGTCGCGCCGCCGCAATTGTGGCTCAATCAAGACACCTGCGTCGACGCGATGGCGCGGCTTTTGCAGCAGTGAAAGGCGCGAGGCGCTAGATGATGCCGAGCGACTTGCCGACCTCGTTGAACGCCGCGAGCGCGCGGTCGAGGTGTTCTCGCGTGAGCGCGGCGCTCATCTGCACGCGGATGCGCGCAGTCCCTTCGGGCACGACCGGGTACCCGAAACCCGTCACAAAGACCCCGCGTTTGAGCAGCTCGTCGCTCATCTGGATCGCGAAGGCCGTTTCGCCGACGATGATCGGGATGATCGCGCTCTCTCCTTCGAGCGGCTTGTAACCTAAGCGCTTGAGACCTGCGCGGAAATAGGCGATGTTCTCGCGCTGCGTCGCGAGCAGCTCGGGATGCGCGTCGAGCTCGTCGATGGCGGCTAACGCGCTGCACGCCACTGTCGCCGGCAGCGCGTTGGAGAACAGTTGCGGACGCGACTTTTGGATCAGCGTTTCGATCAGGTCGTCCGTGCCGGCGACAAATCCGCCGGCCGCGCCGCCTAGCGCCTTGCCGAGCGTGCCGGTGATGATGTCCACTTGGCCGGTCAACCCGTAGTGTTCGATCGTGCCGCGCCCGGTCCGCCCGGTGACGCCGGTGCCGTGACTGTCGTCGACGATCGTCACCGCGTTATAGCGTTTGGCGAGCGCGACGATCTCGGGCAGCTTCGCAAGATCGCCTTTCATCGAGAAGACGCCGTCGCTGATGATGAATTTCGTCATGTCGGGCGCGAGGCCGGCGAGTTTTGCCTCGAGATCGGCCATGTCGGCGTGCTTGTAGCGCAAGCGCTGCGCCTGCGTCGCCATGCGTGCGCCGTCGATGATCGACGCGTGATTCAGCTCGTCCGACACGATCGCCGTGCCCTGGACCGCGATCGTCGGGATGAGGCCGGTGTTCGCAGCCCAGCACGACACGTACGTCAGAGAATTCTCCGTGCCCACGAACTCCGCGATGCGCTGCTCTACGCGCCGGTGTATGTCGAGCGTGCCGCAGATGAAGCGCACGCTCGCGGTGCCGGCGCCGTAGCGGCGCAATCCGTCGATGCCCGCCTCGACAACGCGCGGGTTGTCGGCCAAGCCGAGATAGTTGTTGCTCGACAGGACGATCGCGTCACCGGCCTCGGCCATGTGGACGACCGCATCCATCGGGGTTGTGATGTGGCGCAGATGTTTGAACGTCCCCGCCTCGCGCAGCGTTTCGAGATCCGCCTTAAGCCGGTGGTTGAAGACTTGGTTCACGCGAGCTCACCGGAAACGTCCATGACGATCTTGACCGCGCTGCCGGCCTTGAGCATCGCGAATGCTTCCTCGAACTGCTCGAGCGGCAGCACGTGCGTGATGATCGGCGTCAGATCGATGCGCCGGGTGGTCACAAGCGATTGCATCTGATACCACGTCTCGAACATCTTGCGCCCGAAGATGCCGAAGACGGTCAGGCCCTTGAAGATGATGTGCTCGGCGAGCTTGATGTTGACGGCATCGGACGGCAAACCGAGCAGCGCCGCGCGTCCGCCGTTGCGCACCATGGACAGGCCAAGATCGAGCGCGGCGCCGTTGCCGCTCATCTCGAGCAGCACGTCGGCGCCGTCGCCGTTGGTCAGCGCGTACACGCGCTCGCGTGTCGAGGGGTCGCGCGAATCAAAAACCTCGTCCGCACCCAGCTGGCGTGCGAGCTCGAGCTTGTGCGGATTCACGTCGATGGCGATGACCTTGGCCGCGCCGGCGGCGCGCGCGACCGGGATCGCCATAAGTCCGATCGAGCCGACGCCCGTGATCACGACGCTTTTCGTGCTCACATCCGCCGTCATGACGGTGTGTACGGCATTGCCCAGCGGATCGAAGACCGCCGCCCAATTGTCGGGTACCGATGGGTCCAGGCGCCAGACGTTGCCTTCGGGCATCACGATGAAGTCGGCGAAGCACCCGTCGCGATCGACGCCGATGACCTGGACGCGCTCGCAAAGATTGGCCTGCCCAGTGCGGCATAAGAGGCAGGTGCCATCGACGACGTGCCCTTCGGCGCTGACGCGCTCGCCGACGCTGACACCGCGCACTGCGCCGCCGGCCGCGGCGACCGTACCCATGAACTCGTGCCCGACGACGACAGGCGGATGCAGCCGTCCTTGCGCCCACTTGTCCCAATCCCAGATGTGGCCGTCGGTTCCGCAAATGCCGACGCGACGCACGCGGATCAGCACGTCTGTCGGACCGATTTCGGGAACCGGAACTTCGCGCAACGACATGCCGGGTCCGGGCCGCTCTTTGAGCAGTGCGCGCATCGTTTTCGGCAACGTAGAAATCCGCGCCGGCGCGGGCTGCGCAGCCGTTTGTGCCTTCATCGTCCGGCGCTATTCTGATGGGCAGGCGTAGCGGCCTTTGCCCAAAAAGCGCGCGACATGGCACGCCGCAAGCGCAGCAAAGCCAAGAAGACGGGCAGTCGCAAGCAGATCGCGGCGCTTCAAGTGAAGCTCGAAACGCAGCGGCGCCGCGCCGCGCGTCCGACGATTCCCGTCAACACGCACGCGCGCGTCAGCGAGACGCTTGCCGAGCGCAAACGCAAGGCCGAACGGCGTCGTGCGCAACGCCAGGATTGGGATTCGTAGCGCGGCGAATAGCGAACGCCTGTTCGCATGCTGACCATCGAGGATGTTCTCGGTCCTGACGGTCTCGTCGCGCATTCATTGCGCGGGTACGAGCGCCGTCCGGCGCAACTCGCGATGGCGAAACTCGTCAATCGCGGCCTGCTCGAACACGTCCATGTGATGGTCGAAGCCGGCACGGGCACCGGCAAGTCGCTCGGGTATCTGGTCCCTGCGCTACTGTCAGGCCAGCGCGTCGTGATCTCGACCGCGACGCTTGCGCTGCAGGAGCAATTGCTCACCAAAGACATTCCACTTCTCGTCGACGCGCTGCGCGCCCAACAGGGGCGCGATCCCGCGCGAGTGGTCGTTCTCAAAGGGCGGCACAACTATCTGTGCCGCGACAAGCTCGAGACGCTGCGCAAGCGCCTCGTGCTGGCGCAGAGCGACCACGAGCGGCGTCTGTTCCGCTGGTCCGGGCTGACGGATACCGGCGATCGCGCAGAGCTCGACTTCATTCCGCCCGACGCGTTGTGGCGCGAAGTCGATACCGACGCCGACGACTGCATCATGGAGGCGTGTTCGTTCTTCGGTCCCGAGCGCTGCCATCACATGCGCGCGCGCGAGGCCGCGCGCCATGCGGATATCGTCGTCGTCAATCACGCGCTGTTCTTCATCGACCTCGCGAGCGGCGGGGGCCTGATCCCACCCTACGACTATGCCGTGCTCGACGAGGCGCATCAGATCGAGGAATGGGCGACCGCGGCGTTTTCGTCATCCTTGTCGCGCGCGACCATCGGCCGGCTGCAGCATAAGATCGACCGCGCGTATATCTTCAAAGACGCATTGCGCGCGGAGCTGTCACAGGCCGCTGATGATTTCTCCTTGGCGCTTGCGGACGGTCCGGCGGGCCGCTATCCGCTCGAAAAGAACGAGCGCGCGATCGAGCTGATGGATCCGCTGCAGCGTGCGCTCTACCGCGTCGAGAACTGGCTGGCCGAGAACTGGTCGCGCGGCGCGCGTTTCCCGCAACTCGGCGAAGCCGCGCTCGAGCGGCGGCGCGATCTGCTGTCGGCCGCCGTCGCGGCGTCGGCTCAGACTATCGAACGGCTGCGCCTCAATCTCGACGGCTACATCTGCTGGGTCGAGCGCGAAAGCGAACGGCGCGACTCGTACGCCGCGGTCTGCGCGCCCGTGACGATCGCACCGACTTTGCGCGAGCGCCTCTTCGACAACACGCGCTGCGTGGTCATGACGTCGGCGACGATCGCCACGGGTGGAGATTTCGCGTACCTGCGCCGCCAGGTGGGACTCGAACAAACGCCAGTCGACGAGCTCGTACTCGACTCGCCGTTCGATTTCGCACAGCAGGCGATGCTGTACTTGCCGCCCGAGCGGCCCAATCCCAAGGATCCGCGTTTCGCGCGCCGCGCGATCGACATCATCGAAGGCGTGCTGCACGCCACGAGCGGGCGCGCCTTCGTGCTGTTCACATCGTATGCGGTGATGCGCGAAGTCGCCGCGGCGCTCGTGCCGCAGCTTCCGTTTTCGTGTCGCGTGCAGGGCGAGTCGCCGCGTTCGCAGATCCTGCAATGGTTCCGCGCAGAAGCGACGCCGGTGCTGTTCGCGACCGCTTCGTTCTGGGAGGGCGTCGACGTCATCGGCGAGTCGCTCTCGTGCGTGATCATCGATCGCATCCCGTTCCCGCCCCCCGACGATCCAGTGATCGCCGCGCGTTCGCAGCTGCTTGAGGCGCGCGGCGCGAGCTCGTTCGATTTGCTCATGGTGCCCGCGGCCATCACGCGGCTGAAACAGGGCCTCGGCCGGCTCATCCGCAGCCGCGCGGACAAAGGATTGATGTGCGTGCTCGACGGCCGCCTTGAAACGATGGCATACGGGCGGCGCATCTTGGCTTCATTACCGCCCGCCAAACGGGTGCATTCGCTTGCCGAGGTGCGCGAATTCTTGCGCACGGATCCAATGGCCGTTCGAGAATCCGCCGGCTGAAGAGCGCGCGCTCAGGCCTTGGGGTGTGCGGAGAAGAACTGCCAGATCGTCGCCGACGCGTCGAAGTCGCGGCTGACCGGACCGATAATCGCTTGCGGCAGGTACTGCGGCCCATCTGGCCACGTGTGACCGCCACCGTCGATCGTGTACAGCTGTACCGAAGTCCCGCCGGCGCAGCGTTCATACGATGAGACGCGCGTCGTCGTGGTGTCTGACGGATCGTCGCTTTGCAGAGCCGAGTCGCGCGGCATCGCGTCGCAGCGATCGATCGACGCCCACGTGGCCGCCGCTTGAGAAACCGCGACCGAATCGCCGCCCGCGACAAATCTGCCGCCGATGTGGCCACCAGCGTACAGCACCAGCGGATCGGCGGTGCCATTGATCATAAGCACCGAGACCGGCGAGTTTTGACAGCCGCCCGCGAATCCGGCGGGAAGCGAACCCGCGACCGGCGCGACCGCAGCGAACGTGTTGCTCAGATCGCAGGCGAGCCTGAATGAGAAGAACGCTCCGTTCGAGATACCGGTCGCGTAGATGCGCCGTTGATCGATGGCGTAGTGCGCTTCAAGATCTGAGACCAGCGCCTTGATAAAAGACACATCGTCCGCTTTGCTCGCGTCCGCCGTGCGGCCATCGTTCCAATGATGGTCCAATCCCTGGGGATATGCGACGATGAACCCCTCGCGGTCGGCGACCGCATCCATGCCGGACATGCGCTCCATGCCCGCAGCCTGACCGCCGCCGCCATGGAAGGCGAACACGAGCGGAACGGGGCGCCTGCCATCATACGAAGGCGGCACGTGCAAAACGTATTCGCGCCGCACGCCGCTGCTTTCGACGGCGAGCGTAGAGCCGGCCGCCGCGCTCGCGCAGCCACTCAGGGGACTTGAGGAGCACAGGACCACAAAGGTCGCAAACGCGACGAACCGTCTCATGCGATGATTGTCGCTCGTCCCGGCTAGCCGAAGCACGAAACCGCGGTGAGAGAGCCGTGAGCCGGCGGTGAGACCCATCCTACTGAAGGGCAGCCCTCCAAGTTTGCCGTATTTTGCGGATTAGCACTCTCATGTGTTGACTGCTAAAACGATGGCGAAAGATAATAAGAAAGAGCCTCTCCCTCCGGACGAACCGGAACTGGACCGGCGCAAGACCTCCATCCTGGGCACCGTCGTGTATGAGTACATCGCGACCGGCGAGCCCGTCGGTTCGGCCACGCTTACTCAGAAGTACAATCTGGGCGTAAGCCCGGCGACCGTGCGCGCCGAGATGGCGGCGTTGGAGGACGAAGGCTATCTCGATCAGCCCCATACGTCAGCGGGCAGAGTGCCGTCCGACCGCGGGTACCGCTACTACGTGGATCGCCTCATCCAGCCTGAGGTCATCGGCGTGGAAGAACGCGAGCTTATACGCACGGAGATTCATCGGGCGCGCACGCAGCTGGACAGCGCAGTCGATCACGCTTCTCACGTGCTGTCGAACCTCACGCGCAACATCGCTTTTGCGGTCGTGCCGCGGCTCGATAATCAGACGTATCGGCATCTGCAGCTGATCTGGGTGAATCCGCATCGCGTGCACGTCGTGTTGGTCACAGATCTCGGCATCGCGGCGCAGACGACGATCGACACGTCGTCCGAAGTCGATCCCGATCAGCTGACGCGCGCCTGCAACAATCTCAACGCGCAACTCGCCGGCCGCTCGCTGCACGACATCGACGTGCGGCTGCTCGAAGAACTCACGCGCGAGACGCCGCTGCCCGCAGATCTGGTCCACGCGCTCGCCGGTCTTTTCACGATGCGCGACAAGGCCGAAGTCGAGCGCCGGCTTTTCGCCGGCGGTGCCAACAACTTGCTCGATCAGCAAGAGTTTCGCGATTTTCGCACGCTGCGCGCCATCCTCGAACTGCTAGAAGAGCAGCAGACGCTGTATCGCTGGCTGCAAGAGTCGCTGCAGCACGAGGGTGCGACGGTGAGCATCGGCCACGAATTGGGAAGCGCCGACATGAACGAGTGCAGCGTCGTCACCATTCCATACAAGGTCGGCGATCGCAACGCGGGTGCGCTCGGCGTGCTCGGGCCGCGGCGCATGCAGTACGCGCGTTTGCTCTCGCTCGTCGGGCACGTCGCCGATAGCTTGAGCGCGCTTTTCCAGAACGAACCGCAGCCGTAAGCGATGTCGGTCAAACGCGACTATTATGAGGTGCTCGGCATCGCGCGTGACGCGTCTGAGGCCGACATCAAGCGCGCATACCGCAACCTTGCGCGGCGGCATCATCCCGACGTCGTCAGCGGCGCGGACAAGGCCGCCGCCGAAGCGCACTTCAAAGAGATCAATGAAGCATACGGCGTGCTATCCGATCCGAGCCGGCGTGCGCAGTACGACCGCTTCGGCCACGCGGACACGCAGGGCATTCCCAACTTCGGCGATTTTTCTCCGTTCGGCGACCTCTTCGAAGCGTTCTTCGGCAGCGGCGTTCGCGGGCGCCGCCAGCCGCAGCGCGGCGCCGATCTGCGGTACGATCTCGGCGTTTCGCTTGAAGAAGTGCTCGCTGGCGCAGAAGAGCAGATAACCTTTTCGCACTTGGCGCGCTGCGAGGTCTGTGCCGGCACAGGGTCGGCCGACAAGTCGGCTCCGTCGACATGTCCGCAGTGCCATGGCAGCGGTCAGGTGCGCTCCGCGCGCAACACGGTGCTCGGCCAATTCGTGACGACGAGCGTTTGCCCGCGCTGCGGTGGAAGCGGCGGCGTCATCAGCGATCCCTGCCACTCGTGCCACGGGCGCGGCCGGCGCGAGATGAAGAAGACGATGACGGTCAAGGTGCCGCCGGGCGTCGAAGAGGGAACGCGTTTGCGCTACGCCGGCCTGGGTGAAGCGGGCGAACGCGGCGCGCCGAACGGCGATCTGTACGTCTATATCGCACTCGAGCCGCACGACGTGTTCGAGCGCGATGGCGCGAATCTGCATTGCCGCATCGACGTCTCGTTCACGCAAGCGGCGTTGGGCGCCAAGCTGGAGGTCGAAGGCCTGGACGGTTCGGCATCGCTCGATCTGCCGGCCGGCACGCAGAACGGCACTCGCTTCCGCATTCCTGGACGCGGCCTGCCGCGGCTGCGCCACTCCGGGCGCGGCGATCTCATCGTCGACATCAACGTCGCGGTGCCGGAACGATTGACGCGCAAACAGCGCGAGCTGCTCGAGGCGTACGCGCAAGCGGGCGGCGAAGATATTCCAGAGCCGAGCTTATTCAAAAAGGTCAAGCGCGCACTCGGCAACGAGTGAGCGCTGCCGCTTCGTTCGGGCGCGTCACCCTTGAGGTCGCCGCGCACGACGCCGAGCGTGCTGCCGCGCTGCTCAGCGCCGCGAGCGGCGTGGCGGCAGCTGCAGAGCAACGCGAGGGAAGCGATACAGCATCTGTGAGCGTGTACATGGCGCCGGCGGTAACCGCGTCCACGGTGCGCCGCGTGCACGCGGCGTTGCACGCGCTCCAAAAGGACGATGAACTTCGGCATGCACCGCTCACGGGCGGGCGCGTTCGCCGGCGCGAGTGGGCGACCGTATGGCGGGCTTTTTTTAAGACCCACCTGCTTGCGCCGCGGATGTACGTCGTGCCGCCATGGGAACGCGCCGCCAAGGGACGCAACGGCGACACGCTCGTCATCGAACCGGGCATGGCGTTCGGCACCGGTTTGCATGCGACGACGAAACTGGCGGCGCGGCTCCTGCTGCAACACGTGCGATCGGACGATATCGTCATCGATGCCGGTTGCGGCAGCGGGATCTTGGCTTTAGCCGCGGCTCGGCGCGGCGCGCGCGTCTATGCGTACGACGCGGATGCGGATGCGATCGATGCGGCGATGCGGAACTTCGCCGCCAATCGCGTCAAGGCCGAGCGCATCACGCGTGCGACTCGCGTTCCCGCGCAGTTTCCTAACGCGCATGTCATCGTCGCGAACATCGACTTGCCCACGCTCTCGGCGCATGCGCGCGACTTGCGCGCAGCGCTTGCGCGCGGCGGTGTGCTCGTCACGAGCGGTGTCACCGCGCGCGGACGGCTTGAGGTGCTGGCGTGTTTTGCCGGCGCAGGGCTGGAATTCATCAGCGAACATCGACTCGGCGAATGGTTCGCCTACGTGCACGTGCGCTCGTGAGCGCCCCGCGCTTTTTCGTCGTCGAACGCTGCGCGGCTGGTGCGCGCATCGCGCTAAGCGCTGGCGACGCACACCATGCGTTTTCGGTCTTGCGCTTGCGCGACGGCGACGAAATCGTGATCGTCAGCGCCGGCACGGCATGGAATGCGACGATCGCCAAGGACGGCAAAGGCCGCGCGCACGCGATCGTCGCAGGCGCGCGCGACGAGCGCGGCGGAGAACTGCCGGTCGAAGTGACGGTGCTGCAGGCGCTCGTCAAAGGCACCAAGTTCGACGACGTGGTCGAAAAGGTGGTCGAACTCGGCGCGCGCCGCATCGTTCCAGTGCGTTGCGAGCGCAGCTATGCGCAGGCCGGCGAGGCGAAGCTCGCGCGCTGGCGGCGCATCGCACGCGCTGCCGCCGCGCAGTCCAGACGCCGCTTCTTGCCGACCGTGGACCAGCCGACGTCATTGAGCGATGCCGTGCAAGCGGTGGGCGGCTCGCTGCTCGTCGCGTACGAAAACGCTGAAGCGGGCACGTTCGACCCGGCCGTCGAGCGCGCCAGACAGTCGCCTTCAATCGCGATCGCGGTCGGTCCCGAGGGCGGATTCTCGTCAGCCGAAATCGACGCGGCGCGAGCCGCCGGCGCCGCCTTCGTCTCACTTGGCCCATCGATACTGCGTACGGAAACCGCCGCTGCGGCGATGCTCGCAGCGCTCGCCGCGACGGCCGGCTGGTGGTAAGCGGTCACTTGGTGCATCTCGCCGAAGCAAACGCCGCGAACGCATGAGCACGACCTACGACGTTTCGGTCATCATCCCGACCTACAATGAAGCGCAGGGCGTCGAGAAGCTCATCAACGCGCTGACGACCGTTTTCAAAGATGACGGCATCAACGGCGAGATCGTCATCGTCGACGATAATTCGCCTGACGGCACCGGCGCGCTCGTCGATGCGCTCGCCAAAACCTACCCCGTGCGCTGCGTGCATCGCGCCGGCAAGCTCGGCCTCTCATCGGCGGTCATCGACGGCTGGGCGACGAGCAGCGCGCCGATCCTCGGCGTCATGGACGCGGACTTCAGCCACGATCCGAACGTCGTGCCGCAGCTCGTCGACGCGATTCGCAACGACGAATGCGAGCTCGCGATCGGCAGCCGCTATGTCGCAGGCGGCGGCATCACGAATTGGCCGTGGCGGCGCAAGATCACGTCGCGCGTCGCCATCGCGCTCGCGCGCCCGCTGACGCACGTGAAAGATATCACATCTGGATTTTTCTTTTTCAAACGCGAGGTCATCGACGGCGTCAAACTCGATCCGATCGGTTTCAAGATCGGCCTCGAAGTCATCCTCAAAGGGAAGTATTCGCGGGTCAAGGAATTTCCATACGTTTTCACCGACCGAACTGCAGGGACGAGCAAGCTCAACAGCGGGGAGATCGTCAACTACCTGAAGCAGTTATCGAAGGTGTATTTCGGGGGACGAGCCTGATGCCGACGCCCAACTGGCTGCGCCGGCGCGGTGCCAAGCCGCAAGCTGCAGACGACAAGCTGTGGGAGATCTGTCCGTCGTGCGGCGAGCGCATCTTCATCAAAGACCTCGATGCGCGTTTGCGCGTGTGCCCCAAATGCGGGCATCATTTCCGCTTGCCGGCGCTGGACCGCATCGCGCTGCTCGCCGACGGCGACTTCGATGAGATCGCCGAGAACCTGACCACCGGCGATCCGCTCGGATGGTCGGATCGAATCCCCTATCGCGAGAAGACGCAGAACGACCGCACGAAATCCGGACTGCTCGAAGCGATCATCGTCGGTTTTTGCACGATCGAGCGCATGCCCGCCGGTTTGGGCGTCATGGAGTTCAACTTCCGCGGCGGAACGATGGGCGGTGTCGTCGGCGAAAAGGTGACGTTGCTCGTCGAAGAGTGCGCGCGCCGGCGCGTGCCCTGCGTGCTCGTGACCGCTTCCGGCGGTGCGCGCATGGAAGAAGGCATGATCGGCCTCATGCAGCTCGCCAAGACGAGCGCGGCGGTCGAGCGTTTCGGCGAGTTGGGCCTGCCGCTGGTCAGCATTCTCACCGATCCTACGACCGGCGGCGTGTCCGCCTCCTACGGCTTCCAAGCCGACATCGTGATCGCAGAAAGCGGAGCGGCGATTGGATTTGCCGGACGTCGCGTCATCGACCAGACGATCCGTCAGAAGCTGCCGGAAGGTTTTCAGACCGCCGAGTTCCTGCTGGAACACGGGCAAGTCGATATGGTGGTGCGCCGCGCCGATATGAAAGCGGCCCTGGCGAACGTGTTGCGCTTCTTGACGAGCGCGCGCTATGGAGCAGCCGAAGCGCGCAGGCCGAAATCCGCATGAACGTCATCGTCGAGCTTGAAAAGCCGCTGCTCGAGCTTGAGGCGAAGATCGAGGGCCTTAAGAAGCTGAACGAGACGCAGCGCGTCGATTTTTCTGCCGAGATCCGCGCGCTCAACGAGAAAGCGCTGTCGCTTGAAGAAGAGATCTTCGGCAATTTGACGCCGTGGCAGCGCGTGCACCTGGCGCGCCACCCGAAGCGTCCGCTCGCGATGGATTACATCGCAAGGCTCGACGGATTCGTCGAGCTGCACGGCGACCGCGGGTATCGCGACGATCCCGCGCTTGTCGCCGGCTTCGCCTATCTCGCAGGAACGCCGGTCTTCGTGCTCGCGCAGCAAAAGGGGCGCGACACCAAAGAGAATCTGTATCGCAGTTTCGGCATGGCGCATCCCGAAGGCTATCGCAAGGCCGCGCGTATCATGCGCCTCGCCGAGAAGTTCGCGAAGCCGCTGATCAGCTTCATCGACACGCCCGGCGCGTATCCGGGTATCGGCGCCGAGGAGCGCGGACAGTCCGAGGCGATCGCGACCAATATCAAGTTGATGACCGGTCTGCGCGTGCCGATCGTCGTCAACATCATCGGCGAGGGCGGCAGCGGCGGCGCGCTCGCGATCGGCGTTGGCGACCGCGTGCTCATGCTGCAACACGCGATCTATTCGGTCGCCTCGCCCGAAGCGGCGTCGTCGATCCTCTGGCGCGACTCTTCCAAAGCCGAAGAAGCGGCACAGCGCCTGCGCCTGACATCGGAAGATCTGTTCGAGTTCGGCATCGTCGACGAGGTGGTCCCCGAACCGATGGGCGGCGCGCATCGCGATCCCGGCAAGGTCATCGACGCAGTGCTCGCCGCCGACAAGCGCGCGCTCGAAACGCTGATGCGTCTCGCGCCGGACGAACTCGTCGATCAGCGCTACGAGAAGTACCGCAAGATCGGCGCGCACGAAGAGATGGTGCTCGACCGTGCGGCGCGGTAAACTGCGGCGCACGCTCAATCACCTCTCCGGCCGGTCGTTGGGCAAGACCGCGCGCAAGCAGCGCGAGCGCTCGATGGTGCGCGTGATGGCGATCGCCGGGCGGGTCCTCGGATTGGCGGCGGCGCTGCTCGTGATCGTCTCGTTTTCCGTACAAGCCTGGCGCGTCGGCTCCGCGAACTACAATTTGCACCGCGAGATCGATCAGGTCGAAGACCAGAACCGGCAGCTTTCTTCCGACACGGTCAAATTGCGCGAAGACATCATTCTGTCGCGCAACCCCGAGTATCTCGTACCCTTGATCCACGAGCAGCTTGGCCTAACCAAGCCGCGCGAGGTGTTCATCGAGGTCGCGCCTCAGGCGCAGAAGTGACCCGTGAAAGGCACCGTGCTTTCGTGCAACCGTTATGGGTGCGTCGTGCGGCTTGCCGACGGGCGTATCGGAAATCTGCCGTCTTCTGACCCGCAGTTCGCACAGCTCAAACGCGCACTGTCGCGCTCGCAGCGTCCGCGTATGGACTTTTCCGTCGCCGAGCGCGACGGCTGGCTTCTCCTCACGACGGCAGCAGAGAGCGCTGAACCAACGCGGGCAGAGCGCGCCGCTCCAGTCGAGCGCATACGTGCGTCGGATGCCTCGCTTGACGAGAAGATCATCGAATATCTTCGCCAGACCGAAGACTGGGATCCGCATAACGGCTTGGCCGCGCGCGTGCAAGACGCCAAGGAAGCGCGCGCCGCGCGGATCACGCAACCGCGGAAGAAGCGTTAGGTGCGAGCGGCGATCATCTCCGCCGGCACCAATTCGTGCCGCTTGCTCATCGCACGCGTCGACGATACGCGACAGCGCAGCCTAACGCTCGAACACCACGATATCCGCGGAACGCGGCTCGGACAGGGCATCGCACACACCCGATCGCTCGACCCGAACGCGATCCGTCGCACGCTCGATGCGATCGCGGAGTTCGCGCGCCTCGCCACGCGCGTAGACAGGCTGTTTATCATCGGCACGTGTGCGCTGCGCGAGGCGGCGAACGCCGCCGAATTCGCCGCCCGCGTCAAAGATATCGCCGGGACCGATCTGCGCATACTGACAGGAGAAGAAGAAGCACGCGCGTCGTTTGACGGCGCTCGATGGGCGCTCGCGCGCGGCGGTCGCAAGCTCAATGGCAGTCCGATGGTCGCCGATATCGGCGGCGGAAGCACGGAGATCGCGACCCGCGAACGCGTGACGTCACTGCCGGTTGGAGCAGTCCGGTTGACGGAGGGGTTTATCAAACACGATCCGCCGCAGGCGCAAGAGATCGGCGCCTGTCGTACCGCGGTTCGCGTGGAGCTCGATCGCGCGCCGCTGTCGAGCGGCGCGGCGCTCGTCTTTGTGGGCGGCACCGCAGATACCGCGGCGCGCATGCTGCACGCCTATGATTCAGTCGCGGAGACTCACATCGCGGACGTAAGACTCGATGATCTGGAAGACTTGCTCGCCCTCGTCAGTTCGTTGCCTCTCGATCAACGAAAGCGGCTGCACGCGCTGCCCGAATCGAGAGCGGACATCTTTCCGGCCGGACTCGTCATCGTCAGCGAGGTCGCCCGCCGTTGCGGCGTCGCCTCGTTCATCGTGAGCGAGGGCGACCTGCTCGTCGGATACTTATGCGAACACGTGGCGGGCTGAGCTCAAAACACCTGGTGGGATGACCGGGACTCGAACCCGGACGCCCTTGCGGGCAACAGATTTTCGCGCCGCTATGGCTTTCGCCACCGCCTCGCGTTTTGCGGTCCGGACTGTGCCTTGACCATAGCGTCTCTCACGCCGTAGGCCGCGCCCGTCCAGTCTCTACAACTTCTCCGTTTGCGGAGCTTGGCTCGGCGTTGTCACGCCCGCGGGCAGAGAGTTCGCCGACTTTGAGCGCATCCCGAATGTGGTTTCCCGTCATCCGGCTCCAATCGGAAGTCTGTTGTGTCTGCCGATTTCACCATCATCCCACGATGGATGATTCTGACGTTTACCGCTGCGCAGGTGAAACCCTAGGAACTAGCGCGCGACGGCCTCGATGTTGATCGAGATGTCGACGTTGTCGCCGGCGACAAATGTTCCGCCCGGTGTCTGCTGCGCCCAGTTCAACCCGAAGTCCTGACGTTTGATCGTCGTCGTCGCCGAATACGAGACGCGGTGGCGGCCTCTGCCGTCAATGGTCGTTCCGTCGATATGACCTGCCAGTACTGCCGGCTTCGTCACGCCGTGAATCGTCAAATCGCCGCTCGCCGTGAACGTGTCGTTCGGCCCAGCCACGACGTTCGTGCTCTTGAACGTCATCGTCTTATAGCTGGCGACGTCAAGCCATTGCGGACCGCGCAAGTCGTTATCGCGATCCGAATTGCGCGTGTCGATGCTCGCCGGATCCAGCGCCGCATCGATCGATGTCGGGACGTAGCCCTGCGCGGGCGTCACGATGCTGGCTTGCGTGATGAGGATCGAACCATGGACGTGCGTCACCCCGAGATGGACGACGCTGAACTCAGCTATCGAATGACCGGGATCGGCCGACCACGTGACGTCGCCTGCGGCAGGCTTGGCGGGTGCAACAGCGCTGATGGCGATCGCGAAGAGCGCTGCACACGCTGCGAATGAGCGTATCATAAGTAAGAATGGTACTCCGTAAACCTTAAAGTTCGCCGCGAACGCTGGTTCCCGCCGCCTGCGGAGCCGACCTATCGGGCATCCAGGTGCAAGGCGTGCGCGCCGATCTCCGAACGATCGCCGATCCAGCGCGATGGTGGGATCGCCCAGAATCGCGCCATCCGGTTGAGCGCGCCTGCGTATTTCACGCGATACCGTGAAAAGCGTTCCCACCCTTCATCACCGCCCGTCACGTTCCACCCGGCATCGCGCAAGGTGGCGCAGGCTTGATCGAACTCCTGTCGCTCGATGCCGATCTCGCCCGTTTCGGATATACGAAAATAGTGGGCCATGTCGCGCACGAGGTGCGTGCCCGCCATATGCATGAGCGTCGCTTGGCCGACGAGCGGGCTATCGGTCAGCGTGATGATCATCGTGGCGGCGTCGAGCAGCGCGCCCAGCGTTCCGATCCACGACTCGTCGTCATGGCTGGAGCGAAAGTACGCGAGGATCGGGTAGGCGAGGTGCGACTCGAGCACCGTTGCGGACCATTCTTCTGCTTCGCGCAAGCTCTTGGAAAAGTCATCGCTGAGGTTGTTCTTCGACATCGTCTCGAGCAGTGTCACGCCTGACGGCGGCGCGCCGGCGCGACCGCCCATCATCACCACAAAGACCTCGCGCTTCTGAAACGACGCGAAGATCGAGAAGATGAACGAGATGATCAGCGCGAACAGCGAGAGTCCGGTCGCTGCAGAGCCAAGCGCGAGCATGCGCGTGAAGAATCCGGTCGCGACAAAGTCGCCGTATCCGATCGTCAGCACCGAGGCGCCGGCGAAATAGATCGCGTCCCCGAACGTGTGGATCTGCGGATTGACGTGGACGCGCAAGGCGTAGAAGATCACTCCATAGCCGAGCAAAAGGCCGACGAGCCAGGCGACGAGCAATCCGACGAGCATCGCCGGCGCGAAGCGTCCAAGGAAGTCCTCGCGTTTGTCGGCGTCTTGGATGCGCAACGCGAACGTGCGCCACGCGTACCACGTCTGGCGCACCATGCCGACGCTCAGCCGCAGCGTCGATCCGGCCATGCGCGGTAAGACCACCGACGCGAATACGTCGTAGAGCATCAGGCAGACGATCGTCACGCCTACGATCAACAAGATCCAGTCGAACGAGTTCAACGCACGACGACGTCCCCGGCCGCGTACGCGCCGATGTCGGCGGCGGTCCGGCGCTGGCCGATGCCGTCGGCGACCGCCAGGCCGTTGAGCGCGCCGAACTTGAAGCCGTGGCCCGAGCAGGCACTGACCAGCCATGCGTTCCCGAGCCGCTCTATAAGAAAGCGTTCCTCGGGCTGCACGGTATAGAAGCACGTGCGCGCCGCTTTGATGCGATAGTCCTTAAAATCGCGCAGGGCACGCCGTGCCTGTTCAAAGACCGCAGCCGCTTCGGCCGGAGCCGGCTCGCGATCGACATCGGGTTGGCCTTGCAGGCTGAAGCGATGATCGCCCACCTTCATATCCGTTCCGCCGTACGGCGGCACCAGGTAGAAGCCGGCGCCGTCCAAGTCCATGAGCATCGGTCCACTGCGCCAATGCGCTGCATATGCGGCCGGCGCTTCCACGTACGCCACGACTTGACGCGATGGCGTGACGCGAGATGCCATTGAGGGCACAAGGCGCTTCACCCATGCTCCGGCCGCGATCACGAGAGCGTCGGACTCGATCGTCGAGCCATCCGCGAGCCGCACTCGCGGGCGATCGACGTCCACATCTTTCACCAAGGTGTTTTCGCGCAGCTGCGCCCCGCGCGTGGACAACAGCCGCGCGAGCGCTTCGACGATGCGCGCTGCGAACAGCTCCCCGCCTGAGTCGAGATAGAGCGCGTAGCGCACGTCATCCGCCAGCAGCATCGGAAAAATGCGCTCGACGTCGGCCGGCGACAAACGCTTGGCTTCGATCCCAGCGCGCGCGAGCGTCGCGGCCGAAAGATCCGTCCAGCTGTCGTTAGCTCTGGCCAGCGCGAGCGTGCCGGTGCGTGCGTACAAGGTCTCGCCCAAATCCGCCCACAGCAGATCCCAGGCGCGATATGCTTGCGACACCATGTTCGTATATGCATCGCTGGCACCGTACGGGAAACGGATCAGACGGTTTTGATCGTACGATGAGCTGAGTGGATTTGGAATCGCTCCCTGCTCGACAACGGTGATGTCGTGACCGTCGCGCATCAGCGCCCACGCCGAAGACAGGCCGTTGATGCCCGCGCCGATGACCGCGATCTTCATCGCGGCTTGCATTCAAGGCGCGAAAAGCCCACCCTGTCGGGCGCCGGCGCACTCCCGACAGGCGGCCGCGCGCGATTGCGCCAACACCGCTCCGCATGGCGCTCGCCATCAACGATCACACCGTTTTGAAGAGCGTGCGCGCGGTTTGTCCGCGCTGCTTCGCCGACGACCCAGCATTCGATCCGCAGTGGCCCACCGACATCGCGGACGGCCACCTCGTCGCGCGCGACGGCAAAGTTTTTCTGCGACGTCATTGCCGGCGCGGCCACGGCCAGGTGTGGTCGCTCTACGAAGAGGATTTCGAGTTGTGGCGGTACCTGCAGCAGTGGCGCGTGCCGACCAAGGTCATCAACCCCGATACGGCCGACATCCACCCGCTTCCGACCGGCTACGAATACGGGCTCGGCCCGGACCATCTGCAACACACCTGCATCTTCTTGCTCGACATCACGTCGCAATGCAATCTGTCGTGCCCAGCCTGTTACGCGGAATCTGGGCCGAAACAGACGAGCTTTATGCCGCTTGAGAACGTGGTGCGGGCCGTGCACACCGCGATCGAGCGGGAAGGCGGACGGCTTGACGTGGTCATGATCAGCGGCGGCGAGCCGACCGTCCATCCGCAGATCGTCGAGATCTTGCGCGAGCTGGCAGCACTGCCCGTCACGCGCGTGCTGCTCAACACCAACGGTATCCGCATCGCCAGCGACGGTCGTCTCGCCGAATTCTTGCACGACCAACGCCGCCGCATTGAAGTCTACCTACAGTACGACGGCCAGCGTGAGCGGACGCATCTCGATCTGCGCGGCCAAGATCTGCGGGCGGTGAAACAGCGGGCGATCGAGCGCCTGTCTGCGGCCGCTGTCTTCACGACGCTCGTCATGGTCGTGACGCGCGAGAACCAAGATCTTATCGGCCAGGTCCTCGACACTACCCTAGACACGCCATACGTCGGAGGCGTGATGTTCCAACCGGTGTTCGCATCGGGCCGGGCGCCGCATTTCGATCCGATGGACCGCGTCACGACGACCGGTGTGCTGCGCCGCATCGAGCAGCAGAGCGCGCGCGTCAAGGCGCTCGATCTCATCGCGCTGCCCTGCAGCCACCCGGACTGCTGTGCGATCGGTTACATGCTCAAGGGGAACGACGGCGCCTATCGCAGCCTTGTCGAACTGGTCGGCCATGAGGTCCTGCAGCGCAACCTCGGAGTCGTCGGCAACACCATCGCGTTCGCCGACACGCTGGCGATCGTGCGCGACGCGCTCGGCGGCCTGATGTCAGAGTCGATGACGTTGTCGCGCCCGGAGCTCGTCAAGCACTTGGCGACGTTGTGCGCTGCCTGTGATTTCGGCGGCGTCGCCGGCCTCATCAATGCGGCATTCCGCAAAGACGCTGCGCACGAATTCGTCGGCGCGCGCGTCAAGCGCATCACCATCAAACATTTCATGGATGCAGACACGCTGATCGCGGAGCGGCTCGAGCAGTGCTGCGTGCACGTCGGCAGCGCGGGCAACGATCCCGTGCGCATGCCCTTCTGCGCGGCCCGCCTTTTTCCGAAAGTGCGCGCGAAAGCGCTCGAAGGAGCGACGACGCGTGCGGAGGTTGCGATGTATCGTGGCGGTTGACAACCCAGCGGATGTCCGTCGCCAGCGCGGTGAGATGGTCGAAGGTTGGGCGTTCACGTTCTGCAAGGCCGCGTTCTTGGCGCTGCTCTTCCAAAAGTACACGCTGCTCGCCACCGCCGCGATTGCAACCGCGCTCTATCTGTACGCGGCGGCTTCCGGCGTGCGCGAGTGGCGCTGCTTCGTAAAGCCGCCCTGGGTGGTCATCGCGATGGCGGCCATCGCCGCCTTCCAAGTGTACTGGCTGTTCTTCCGTGGCTGAACCGCCGGCGGCCCAAGGCGCACAAGCATTCTCGCTATGCGAGAACTGCGGCAAGCCGGTAGCCGCAAGTGCCTCACTGTGCCCGAATTGCGGCGCGCTCAACATATCGGCCGAGCGCCAGCGATTCGTCACGCGCAAGAACAGGACGTGGATCACGGTGCTCGGCGCACTCGTCGGCTGCTCTGTGCTGTTCTCCATCGCGCTGTTCTTAGGGATACTCGCGATTTGCAGCGGTCTCACGAACAATTATCATTGAGAGGTTGTTTCGATGATGGGGCTTTCAGCCGTCTGCTACGGACTCGGATACCTCGCCGGCTTGGCCGCTTTCGGCTACATGGCGCGCCGGCGCGGCATCGCGACGACCGGAATCTGGACGCTCATGAGCGCCGGGCTCATCGGGGGACTGGCCGGCGCGAATCTGACGCAATTGATCGTCACCGGCTCTCCCGGCAAGACGTTGCTCGGCGGAGTGATCTGCGGCTACATCGCGGTCGTGCTGACAAAGCGCTGGCTTGGTATCGTCAGGCCTACGGGCGATCTTTTCGCGATGGCGCTCGCCGCCGGCGAAGCGATCGGACGCTGGGGCTGCTTCTTCGGACAATGCTGCTACGGCAAGATCGCCTCGCATCTGCCATGGGCGATCTACGAGCACGGCGCGTACCGTCACCCGACGCAAGCATATCTCGCGCTCGCTGCGACTGCGATTTTCGTCGCGCTGTGGTACCTGCATACAAAGCCGTTGCCGGAGAACGCGCTGTTCTACATCCAAGGCACACTGTTCTGCGCAGCGCGTTTCGGCATCGAGTTCTTCAGAGAAGGACCGTCCTTGTTCGCCGGCTTGTCGTTTGCGCAGTATGCATGTATTGCCGGACTGGCGTTCTTCGGGTATAAGATGATAGAACTCGTCGTAAAGGAATCGACACCATCGATATTTGTCCCAACTGCGGCAAGCCGCTAGCGGCAGGGGCAACGAGCTGCCCGAACTGCGCCGCGAATCCGCAGGTCCCTCACGTCCTTCGGCCGGCAAGGTCTAACCTCGGTTCCATGCTCGCACTGGCCGGCGGGTGTGCGGTCGGCATCGCCATCGCGTTCGGCTTCGGATTGCTGTTCATCGCGATCGCTGGAAGTTCTATGGGCAACGGTTCGGGCATTTCCACGATGGCGAAGCTTGAGATCGTCGCGCTTTACCTTGTACTTGCCGCGATCGCCGTCTACTCATATCGTCGCAGCAGCACAAGCCCATCAGCGGCCCAGCTGCGGCTGTTCATCGTGACCGCTGCCGTCATCGGGCTTGGTGCGTTGACGCTTTGCACAGGAGGCGCTCTCTTTTCGTGAGGTTTTTCAAGAACACAATCGCCGCAGGCGCAATGGTCGCGGCGCTGCTGATATCGCCGCCGGCGGCGCCCGGTGCGCTCGCCTGGTCATCCGCTCCGACAAAAACGGTGTCTATCGGCAACATGCATTTCGACGTGTATGGCACCGCCAATGCGCCCACGCCCGCGTTGATCTTGCTTCCGGGCCTCTCAATGGGATCGTGGGAATGGCAAACCACGATCGGCGCATTTGCGAACGACCACACGGTCTATGCGGCGACGATGTCCGGTTTTGATGGCACGCCGGCGTCTCCGCCGCCATACGTCTCGCAAGCGGACACCGCCATCCTACGCCTCGTTTCGCAAGAGAATCTCAAACAGCCGGTCATCATCGGCCACGGCTTCGGGGGCCACATCGCGCTACGGGTGATGGAAGAACATCCGGATACGTTTGCGGGCGCGGTGATCGTCGACGAGACTCCGTATTTCCCGCCGCTCGCAGCCGGTCAGACGGCGCAGCAGCGCGCGCAGAACATCGCCTCGTTCTCTGATGCGATCGCGTCCGCACCCGATTGGATCTATCAGGATCAGACGCGCTCGACAAGCGCGACCATGGTGAGCGATCCGGCGCGCGCGAGCGAAGTCGCCGATCACTCGCTGCGCAGCGACCGCACGACGCTGGCGGGCGCGATGAGTGAAATGTCGCTCGAAGACCTGCGGCCGGGCTTGGCCCGGATCGACAAGCCGATGCTCGTGATCGCGCCCGTCTCAGCCCAGGCGCCCTACATGAACGATCAACTGCGCGCGCTCGCGCCCGCACAGCTCGATCAGACGATCCACGATTACTATCTCTCGCAGTACGCGGGCGCGCGGTCGGTGACGGTACAGACGATCGATAACTCAAAAGACTTCGTGATGCTCGATCAGCCGGATGCGCTCAATGCGGCTATCGGCACGTTTCTGCGGAGCGTGCGCCCTTAACGGCGCGATGCGCCGCACTCCATCGGCAGGGTTCCAGGCAGGCGCGCCGAGAACAAATGCCTGTTCCACTTTTGTGAGATCAGCGCGCGATTTGATGTTCGCGCCGGCAGCGCGGCGACCGCGAGGTCGCCTTCATTCTGGAGCCCGTCCGTTTTGAAGATCGTCGTGACCGTCAAGCAAGTGCCGGATACGAACGCTGAAAAGACGTTCGACCCCGTCACCAAGCGTTTGAACCGCAGCTCGATCGAGAACGTGCTGAACCCGTTCGACGAGTACGCGATCGAGGAGGCACTGCGCATCAAAGAAGCGCAGGGCGCCGACACCACGGTGACGATCCTGACGATGGCGCCGGCGTCGGCGACCGACGTCGTGCGCAAGGCGCTCGGCATGGGAGCTGACAACGCGGTGCTGCTCTCCGACGACGCTATCCCGGGCAGCGACACCATGGCGACGGCGTACGCGCTGGCGCAGGCGCTCAAGCATGTGGGCTTCGACCTGATACTATCGGGAACGCAAAGCACCGACGCCATTTGCAGCGTCGTCCCCGCCGCGATCGCCGAGCACCTGAACATCCCGTGCGTCACCTACGTGAAGAAGCTGACCGTCGAGAACAACGCGATCGATGCGCAACGAGAGACCGAAAGCGGCTTCGTACGCGTGCGCGCACCGCTGCCTGCGCTGGTCTCCGTGACCAAAGCGATCAACGAGCCGCGTTATCCGACGCTCAAAGGCATCATGGGCGCGAAGAAAAAGGAGATACAAACGCCGAGCATCGCGGACATCGGCGCCGATCCGGCGCGGCTGGGCGAAGCGGGCAGCAAGACCGTCGTCGAATCGTTCGCGCCTGTCGGAGCGCGTCAAAAAGGCCAAGTCGTCAGCGTCAGCGACGCAAAGGAAGGCGCCAAGCAGATCCTCGACTTCTTGATCGCGAAGAAGGTCGTCTGACGTGAAATCGGTCATCGTCTTCGTCGAACACGAAAGCGGCGCCATCCGGCGCATCGGCCTCGAGATGTGCACGCGCGGCGCCGACGTCGCCAGAGAACTCGGCGTGCCTTCGGCCGCAGTCGTGTTGGGTGCCGGCGCGAGCAAAGCCGCCGAGCAGCTCAAAGGGACGCCGATCGACGCGATCTACGTCGGCGAAGACAACGCGCTCGATCGTCACCTCAACGATCCTGCGGTCGACGCCGTCGAAGCGCTGCTGCGCGAATTGGGTCCGACGCTCGCGTTGTTCCCGCTGACAAATCTCGGCAAAGATATCGCAGCGCGCATCGGCGTACGCTTCGGCGCCGGCGTCATCACCGACGCGACCGATATCTCGGTCAAGGATGGCTCGGCGTGGGTGCAGTCACCGAAGTTCGGCGGTTCCGTGATCTCGACCGTCGGCTTTAAGAATTCGGAATACGGCGTGATCACCTGCCGCGCCAACAGCTTCATCGCGCGCCAAGAGCCGGGCAATGGCGAGATCAAACAGCTCGCGAGCCCAGCAGGCAAAACATACGCGGTGACGGTCGAGGAGAAAGTCGCGCAAGAAGCCGGCAAGCTCGGCGTCGAAGAGGCGGGCATCGTCGTCTCGGGTGGACGCGGGCTTGGCGGACCGGAACATTTCGATATCATCGAAGCGCTCGCAGATGCGCTCGGCGGAGCCGTCGGCGCGTCGCGTGCGGCCGTCGATGCCGGCTGGATCGCGCACTCGCATCAGGTCGGCCAGACCGGCAAAACGGTGTCGCCGCAGCTGTACATCGCCGTCGGCATCTCGGGCGCGATCCAACACAAGGTCGGCATGCGTTCGGCCGGCACGATCATCGCCATCAATAAAGATCCCAACGCCCCCATCTTCGAGTTCTCCGATCTCGGCGTCGTCGGCGACCTCTTCCAAATCGTGCCGGAGCTGACCACGCTCGTCAAGGAACGGCGTGCCAACGCCTGACGTTATATAGGAGTCACCGTGCGTCGCATCCTCATCGTCCTCTGCCTGCTGGCTTGCCTTATCGCCGCGTTCGCGAACGCGCCGGTCGCGCAGGCTAAGAAGGGCGCGAACAGCAGCACGCCGGCGCCGTCCGTTTCGCCGACGGAGAACCCGCTTGACCGCATCAAGACGCTGCAGCAGACGGTACAGGACAATCCGAACGATAAAGACGCGCGTGAAGAGCTAGGCGTGCTGCTGATCGAGAACGGCAAGCCCGGCGAAGGCCGCGATCAGCTGGAGAACGCCGTTCGTCTGGGCGCGAACGACGCGCAGCTATGGTATTTCGTCGGCGTCGCCAACCGCGAGCTCAACGACATGCCCGACGCGGTCAGCGCATTTGAGAAAGCGGAGTTGGCGGATCCCGGCAACCAGGCGGTGCTCTCGAGCCTGACCGAGGGTTATCTTGCGCTGGGCCGCGCCGACGACGCGCAGCGCATCGCGCAGCGCGCCATCGCACTGCATCCGACCGAGGCGTTCGGCTACGTCGCGCTTGGCACGGTCCAGCTCGACCGCGGCCAATTCGATGACGGCCGCGCGACCCTCAATAAGGCGCTGGCTATCGACCCGAACGAAGCTCGCGCGCACTTATTGATCGGGCGCTCGTACATGGCAGGCAAGACGCCCAACCCCGACCTGGCGATCGCCCAGTTCGATACCGTCCTCAAGACCAGTCCCGACGATCTCGATGCGCTTCACTCCAAAGCCGAAGCGCTGGCGATGAAAAACGACGTGAGCGGCGCCGCCGCGATTCTCACGACCATCGTCAAGGCGCACCCTGAGACGGTCGAGCCCGAAGACGATTTGGCCGAGCTCTACCTCTCCAAGAACATGGAGACGCAGGCGCGTCAGGAGTTTGCCGCCGCCGAAAAGGATCATCCGAAAGCGACCGAGCCATACGTCCTGCAAGCCGAGTACGATCAGAACCAAAAGCGTTTCACCCAGTCGGCCTCCGAATTCGAGCAGGCGTTGGCCATAGCGCCCGACGATCCGCGCATCTTGTTCGAGTACGGGCGCCTTCAGCTGCAGGCCCTGCACAACCCGAACAAGGCGATCGACGCGTTCAACAAGATCCTCGCCAAAGATCCCAACAACGCGGACGCGCAATTCTTCCTAGGGGAAGCTTACGGCTCGCAGGGCAATTGGACGCAGGCGCGCGATGCGTTTCGCCATGCCTTTGAGATCACGCACTCAGCCCAGGCCTTGTACAATTTGGCGGTGGCGTTCTATTCGCTCAAGGACTACCGCGACGCGCGCGATGCATTCGAAGCGATCGCGAGCCATCAAGATCCGAAGCATCAAGATCCGCAGATCTGGTTCTTCCTTGGCGATGCGAACCGCATGCTCGGCGACAAGCAGAGCGCCGTCGCGGCCTATAAGACGTTCTTGGCGCTGCAGCCGAGCGGCGACGTCGCGGCGAAAGCACGCGGGTACATCAAGCAGCTCTCGCAGTAAGACCGTGCTCGACGTCATCTACGACAGCCAGTTCACCGAGCACACGACCGGCGATGACCACCCCGAACGCCCGGCGCGCCTCGCCGCCGTCATCGAGGGATTGACTGCGGGCGGCTGTCCGCCCGCGCGCTATCAGCTTCCGACTATAGTCGATCGCGCTGCGCTCGCGCGCGTGCACGACGAATCCTACGTCGCGCTGGTTGAGCGGGTCTGCGAAAAATTACCTGACTATTTCGTCGCCGAGCTGCCGACGGGGGACGCGACGGTCGGACACGACTCGTTCCGGATCGCGTTGCTCGCGGCGGGCGCTGCCGTTGACGCCGCGCGCCGCGCGCGCGCGGATAGGCCGGTATTCGCGCTCGTGCGTCCGCCGGGCCACCACGCTGAGCCGGCGCGCGGCATGGGATTTTGCCTGCTCAACAACGTCGCCGTCGCGGCGCAGTCCGCGCGCGCGAACACAGGCGCCACGCTGATCGTCGATTTCGACTATCACCACGGGAACGGCACGCAAGCCTGGGTGGAGCGCGCGCTGTCCGACGGGGGCGCGCCGCTGGGTTTCATCTCGACGCATGCGTATCCGGCGTATCCCGGCACCGGCGCGTTTTCCGAGTCGCACACCGCAGACGGCGGTTTTATGATCGATATCCCGCTCGATCTCTCAACGCCGACGCATGATTTCATCGGCGCCTGGTCGATGTTACTGCCGCCGCTCGCTGCGAAGCTGCGTCCGTCGACGATCGTCGTGTCGACCGGGTTCGATTTCCTCGAGGGCGATCCGATCGCCGGCCTACCGGTCGGTATCGAAGCGGTCGACGCGCTGTGCGGCCTGCTCGGAGAGACTGCCGCCGCGTACGGCGCCGGCCTTGCATTCGTTTTGGAGGGCGGCTATTCGCTGCCGAACCTGCACGCCAGCGCGCGCACCCTGGCGCGCTCTTTCGGGGAAGGCGCTGGCCGCGTGCACGTGCCGAGCGGCCACATGCCGCACAATCCGCAGCTGCGCGGGATGATCGCGGAGGTGCTGTCCTGGTTATGAACCGGCAAACCGGAGCGGCGAACTAAAGCGAGGCGCCGATGCGCGCGAGCTCTTTGGCCGGCATATCGCCGACGAGCGTGAGATTCAAGCCGTCCGCGTTCCAGCTCAAGAGCGTCTGGCCCGAAGCGGAGGTGTACTTGCCGCTTTGTTTGCCGACGACGAGCTGCTTGGGCGGAGGATCGTCGAAAGACGGGAAGCGTCCGGTCGCGTTTTCGAACAGCGAGACGCTGCGCAACCCGTCTGAGTACACGAACTGGACGGTCTGAACGCCGGCCCGCGTTTCGCTCGAAGCTTTCTCAAACGTGAAGCCTTCAGGCAGCTCGCGTGGGCTGACCGATTTGAAGGAGAGCTTGCCGGTGAGCGCGTCGAGCGCGTTGGTCGAGCTGCTGTAGTCAGCCCCGGGCGTCAGGGTCATGCCCGCGGGGACGGTCATCTTGAAGAGATCGTCGGGCAGATCTTTGACAAAGCGGATATTGTCGAATTCTGTCTTCGTCGCAATCGTGCCGTCGCCGTGGTACGTTTCGCGACGCAAGGTCAGCCCCGATTCCGCGTCCACCCAGAGGCGCAGCACCAGCGCATGCGAGTATACCGAGGTCAACGACAGCATACGCGCCGCCCTGCCGGCGACCGACGCGCGGTCAGTCACTTGTACGCTGTAGTTGCGTTTGATGCGGCCGATGTCCAGCTCGGTGGCAAAAGGCGACAGAGACGCCCAGTCGTTGCTGAACACTTTTCCGGTGGTCGGTTCGTACTCGTATGCGACGGATTCGTTGCTGATGATCAAGCGGCCATAGGCATCGGCCGGCGCGACGTACCACAGGCGCCAGTCGTTGGGGGCCTTGTGCTCGATGCGCACAACCGTCGCGCTCGTCGACGCTGCGCCGTACACCACCGTCGTGACGCTGCCGGAAAACGAGACGTGATCGTCGGCGGTCACCGCGTTTTCGAGCAGCGTGTACGGATTGGGCGCCGCGGCCGCGTGCGCGGGCGCGTGCCCGAACGCGGTGAGCGCGATGCTCGCGATCAGCGCGAGCAGTCCCGCTTTACTGGCCACTCGGCTGCGAGCTCTTCGCGTTCTCTGAGGTCAAGACGTAGGCCGCCCAGCTGCGGTCGCTCGACGGCGAACCGAGCGTCTGTGCGACGTGCTGCCTGACGAAGTATGATGACGAAAGCTGCGATGACGGCGGCGTGAGCAGCATCGGCCCATAGCGCAGCGCGCCGGCGAGAATCAGGGCGATGGCCGCGGCGGGCGCAAGGAATGCAGGGCGCAGCGCAGTTCGGACGCGCTCGGAGAAGGAGGGCGAGTAACCGCGCACGGCTTGGCGCACGCCGGCCACGATCGACTGCGGCATCTCAAGCTCTTCAGAATAGGCGTAGCGGATCGAATCGGTCAGGTCGACCTCGGCCTGTAGGGCGGCGCGGCACTCGGTGCAGGTCTGCAGATGCTCGTGGACGAGCGCGTCCTGCGCGTCATCAAGCTCGTGATGCGCGTAGTCCATCAGCAGAGGTCGGCAATCGTGGCAGGTCATGTCAGCGTTGGGTCCTTTGTCGAGCGAATCGCGGGCGCAGTTCCCCTTCATGAGCAACGCACCCACGGTCCATTCCGTTCCAGGTCTCAAATGGTGGCATGTTCGTACCGTTCTGCGGTCCATCCATCAGACTTGCGGTCCCTGTGCCGCGTGCTCGCGCAAGAGCAGCTTGCGCAGCTGGGCGCGTGCGCGATGTAAACGAGAGCGCACGGTGCCGATCGAGCACCCGAGCACGTCCGCGATCTGCTGATACGAATACTCTTCGACATCTGCCAGCAAGATGACGCTGCGCTGCTCGTCGGTGAGGGCGCGCAGCGCTCGTTCCATGCCGGCCGACAGCTGGCGTTCGTGCATCGCGGAGATCGGGTCGTGGCGCGGCGCTTGCTCGTGCGGCTGATTGTCCTCAGGCAGCGGCTGCGTGAAGACGCCTTTGCGGCGGCGCAGTTCATCGCGATATAGATTCGTGACGATGCGATAGATCCATGAGAGGAACGATGTGCCTGGCCGGAAAGACTGCCACGCGCGGAAGACGCGGATGAAGGCCTCCTGCGTGAGGTCGCGCGCATCCGCTTCATTGCCGGACAGGCGATAGGCATAGTTGTACGTCTGCTTGCCGAATTTGGTCATCGCGTTCTCGACGAAAGCGATCTGTTCGGGCGAAGGCGGCGTGGCTGGACCAGGAGGGCGTGCGCCCGGCATTCAGATGGTACCGTGTTCGGCCGCGGCGACGACGTTGCGCAGAAGGATGGACGTGGTCACGACTCCGACGCCGCCGGGAACCGGCGTGAGCACGCCGGCGATCTGTGCGACCGAGTCGGCATCGACGTCGCCGATGACCTTGCCGTCGATGAGATTGGTGCCCACGTCAACGACGACGCTTCCGCGTTTGAGCATGCCCGCGTTGACGAAGCGCGGTTTGCCGACGGCCGCGACGAGAATATCCGCGCTACGGCAGATCATCTCGAGATCGCGCGTGCGCGAGTGGCACAACGTCACGGTCGCATCCGCCGACGTCAGCATGTAGGCCACGGGGCGGCCGACGACGGCGGATCTGCCGATGACCACGCTGCGCGTACCGGCGAGTTGCGGAAGACCTGGCTCGCGCAACATCTGGATCACTGCCGCCGCTGTCGCAGGCGCGAAATGCGGCACGCCTTGCGCGAGCCAGCCGAACGAGATCGGACTTGCCGCATCGACATCTTTGGCAGCCGGGATATGACGGTTGATCTCATAAATGTCGAAGCCGCGAGGCAGCGGGCGCTGCACGATGATGCCATGCACCTTGTGGTTGGCCGCGGCGCCCGTAAGCGCAGCGATCATCGAGCGCGTTCCCTCTGCTGCGCTGACGGTGTCGATCGAGACCTCCACGCCGACGCGGCTGCCGACCTTGCGCAGCGCGTCGCCGTAATAGGCCCCTTCGGCGTCCCCCTCGCCGACGAAAATGCTCAGATGAGGGACGATCGCCGCTTCACGCAGTACGGCCGCGCGGTTCGCCGTGTCGTTGCGGATACGATCGGCGATCGGACGGCCTTCGAGGATGCGCGCGCCTGCCATCTAGGTGCGTTCGGTCGCGCGCTCGGCTCTGGCGACCGCGACCTCGACGAGGATGCCGATCTGCGCGAGCCGGTCGTCCAGATTCTTCTGATACGCATGTGCGCGCGCGCTGTCTTTGAGGCCCTTCGCGTTGATGCGGATATTCAGCGCGCAACCGCGCGCAGCGGCCTGCGCGAACAGCGCGCAGCAGCCGGCATCGCTGATCGCGTTCGGATTGCCGGCCTCGACGAGTTCGACCGCGAGGCGCGCGACGCGCAGACACAAGTGCACGACGTGCATCGGCGCATCGGTCGCGCCGACAAGCGCGCGCTGAATGGCTGCGCTGCGCTCGTGCTTGCGTTCGTCGCTGTCCTTAGGAAGTTTGTACGCCGCGCTCACTCTGTTGAAAGCCTCGACGTCGGCGTCGATCGCCGCAAGCAGCTCATTCGTGAGCTTGCCCGCCTCGGCGGCTATCGCGTTCATGCGCTCTGCGAGCGCCGCGAATTTCGGCGAGGCCGCGGTCAGGCGCGCGACCATGCTCGCCAGCGCTGCGGCAAGCGCACCGACGAGTGCGCTCGCGCTGCCGCCTCCGGGCGTTGGCTCCGCGGACGCAAGCGCGCTCGTGTATGCATCGATGGTGCATGCCGAAAGCGTCACAGACGCCCATTCCATCCGGCGCGCGCCCAGCCCTCGGAAGCGAGGATTTCCTTGGAGACAGCCCAAAAAAACGCGGCCGTATCTTTTTCCCCCTTTTTCGGAGGTTCCGCACGCGTGTCAACGACGCTCTCGTCGGGTGCCGGCGCGAACGAGATCAAAGACGCCGGACTTGCCGCGCTGGGCCGCCGCCGCGTGGCGTGGGCGGCGCAGAGCATGCCCGTTCTCGCCGCGATCGGAGCGCGCTTCGCGAAAGAGCAGCCGCTGCGCGGTCTGCGCATCGGCGCCTGCCTGCACGTGACGACCGAGACTGCGAACTTGATGCTCGCGCTGCAGGCCGGCGGCGCGCAGATCGCCCTCTGCGCGAGCAACCCGCTGTCGACGCAAGACGACGTCGCGGCGACGCTCGCGCTGGATCACGGCATGCGCGTCTTCGCGATCAAGGGCATCGATAACGCCGGCTATTACCGCCACATCGAGTCGGCGATCGCGACGCGGCCGCAGTTCACGATGGACGACGGCTGCGATCTGGTGACGACGATGATCACCAAGCACGCCGACCAGCTCGCCGACGTCATCGGCGGAACGGAAGAGACGACGACCGGCGTCATCCGCCTGCGCAGCATGGAAGCCGAAGGCGTCTTGAAATTCCCGATCGTCGCGGTCAACGACGCATTGACCAAGCATCTTTTCGACAATCGCTACGGCACCGGACAGTCGACGCTCGACGGCATCGTGCGCGCGACCAACACGCTGCTGGCCGGCAAAACGATCGTCATCGCAGGCTTCGGCTGGTGCGGGCGCGGCATCGCCGCGCGCGCGCGCGGCATGGGCGCGCAGGTCGTCATCACCGAGATCGATCCGACGAAGGCGCTCGAGGCCGCGATGGAAGGCTTCGCGGTCATGCCGATGTCCGACGCGGCGCCGCGCGGCGACATCTTCATCACCGTGACCGGCAATACGCACGTGTTGCGCGAAGAGCATTTCATGGCGATGAAGAGCGGCGCGCTCGTCGCCAACAGCGGTCATTTCAACGTCGAGATCGACATCGAAGCGCTCGAGCGGCTCGCAGAGGGCGAGAAGACCCAACCGCGTGAGTTCGTCGACGAATACCGTTTGGGAGACGGCCGCACGATCTGCTTGTTGGGCGAAGGACGCTTGATCAATCTCGCGGCGGCCGAAGGCCATCCGGCGGCCGTCATGGACATGTCGTTCGCCAATCAGGCGCTGAGCGCGGAGTACATCGTCAAGAATCGCAGCAAGCTGGCAGCCGGCGTCATTCCAGTGCCTCAAGAGATCGACCGTGAAGTCGCACGCCTGAAGCTCGCAGCCCTGGGCGTCGGCATCGACGCGTTGACACCCGAACAGCAGCGCTACCTCGCGTCTTGGAATGAAGGAACGTAACACCCTAATGGCAACCCATAAACGGCTTTTCACCTCAGAGAGCGTCACCGAAGGCCACCCCGATAAGGTCGCCGACGCGATCTCGGACGCCGTGCTCGACGCGATCCTCGCGCAGGATCCAAACGGACGCGTCGCATGCGAGACGCTCGTGCTCACGGGTCAGGTTCACGTCGCCGGCGAGATCAGCACTTCGTGCTACATCGACATCCCGCGCGTCGTGCGCAAGACGATCCGCGACATCGGATACACCGATGCGAAGTTCGGTTTCGATGCCGACACCTGCGGCTTGTCGATCTCCATCGATGAGCAGTCGCCGGACATCGCGCTGGGCGTCGATAAGGCGCTCGAGGTGAAGGAGGGCACGACCAAGTCCGCGTCCGCGGCAGAAGTGCTCGGTGCCGGCGACCAGGGCATGATGTTCGGCTTCGCCTGCCGCGAGACCGGGGACCTCATGCCGATGCCGATCGAGCTGGCGCAGCGGCTGGTGAAAACGCTTGCCGCGGTGCGCAAGCAAGGCGTCGTCGACTTCCTGCGTCCGGACGGCAAGGCGCAGGTCACGGTCGAGTACGACGGCTTCAAGCCTATCCACGTCGATACCGTCGTCGTCTCCGCGCAGCATGCCGAAGGCTATCCGATGGACGTCATCCGCGACAACATCCGCAAGCACGTCATCGACGTCGCGATCGGCAGCGACCTGCTGGACAAGAACACGAAGATCCTGATCAACCCGACAGGCCGCTTCGTCATCGGCGGTCCCTTGGGCGATGCGGGTTTGACGGGTCGCAAGATCATCGCCGACACGTACGGCGGCATGGCGCGGCATGGCGGCGGCGCGTTTTCCGGCAAAGATCCCACCAAAGTCGACCGCACCGCGGCCTATGCCGCGCGTTACGCGGCGAAGAACGTCGTGGCCTCAGGCCTCGCGGATCGCTGCGAGATCCAAGTAGCCTACGCGATCGGCGTGGCCAGGCCGCTCAACGTCTATGTCGACTGTTTCGGCACGAACCGGATCGATGAGTGGAAGATCGCCGACCTCGTGCAGCAGCACATCGATCTGCGTCCCGGCGCGATCATCGAACGGTTCGATCTGCGCCGCCCGATCTACAAGCAGGTATCCGCGTATGGCCACTTCGGCCGGCCGGAACTCGATCTGCCGTGGGAGCGCGTCGATCTCGCGCTCACGTTGCGCGACGCTGCGGGCGTGAAGTTGGACGAGGAGAAATTCCCCAAGCCCGTCCTGCGCTGATGAACTCGGTCGAGCGCTTTCTCGCTGCATGCGCTCGCTCACCCGTCGACCGCACGCCTGTGTGGATGATGCGCCAGGCAGGGCGCTATTTGCCCGAGTACCGAGCCGTGCGCGAGCGCGTGGATTTCTTGACGCTGTGCAAGACACCGCAGCTCGCGGCGCAGGTCTCGCTGCAGCCGATCGACCGCTTCGGCATGGACGCGTGCATCATGTTCAGCGACATACTCATCCCTGTCGAGGCGATGGGCGTGCCCCTCGCTTTCACCGACGCAGGTCCAAGTCTCGAAGGTCATATCGCCTCGCAGGCGGACGTCGACGCGCTGCGGATCCCAGACCCGCGTGAGGCGATGCCCTTCGTCATGGAGACGTTGGGCTTATGCGCCCGGGCGCTTGCGGGCAGGGCGGCCCTTATCGGCTTCACCGGGGCGCCCTTCACGCTCGCCACATATATAATAGAAGGCAGAGGATCGAAAAACTTGGCCGCGGCCAAGTCGTTTATGTATTCGCAACCGCGCGTGTTTCACGCGCTACTGGACAAGCTGGCCGCCGTGATCGCCGAATTTGCGGCCGCCCAGGCGGCAGCAGGCGCGCAGGCCGTCCAAGTGTTCGATACGTGGGCCGGCGAGCTCGACCCGGCCTCGTTTGACGAGTTCGCGCGCCCCTATCAATCCAAAGTCATCGAGCGCATACGGCGCTCGGGCGTTCCCGCGATTTTGTACGTCAACGGTTGCGCGGGCGTGCTCGAACTCATGGCGGCGACGGGCGCAGACGTGCTCAGCGTGGATTGGCGCATTTCGCTGTCCGATGCACGCGCGCGCGTGGGCCCTGAATTCGCGCTCCAAGGCAACGTCGATCCTACGGTCTTGCTGAGCACGCCGGCGCGCACGGCGGAGGCCGCATTCGCAGCGCTCGAATCGGCCGGTCCGACGGGTCACATCCTCAATCTTGGCCATGGGATCTTGCCGCAGACGCCGCTCGAATGCGCCGCGGCGTTCGTCGGCGCGCCGAAGGCTGCAGTCAGTGCCTGATAAGCTGACCGCTGTGGTTTTGGCGCAGCTCGGCGGGCCGGAGACGCTCGCTGACGTGCGTCCCTTCCTTTACAACTTCTTCGTCGATCTGATCCCCGATAATATTCCGGTGCCGGCGTTTCTCATCAAGCCGACGGCATGGCTGATCTCGACGGTGCGCGCGCCATACTCGCGCCGGCTGTATGCGTCGATCGGCGGCGGGTCGCCGCTGCGCGCGCAAAGCCAAGCACAAGCAGACGCACTGTCGGCCGAGCTCAAGCGTCGGGCGGCGCCGCTGCCGGTCTATCTCGCGATGCGCAACTGGCGGCCGTTCTCGCGCGAGGCGCTCGAGGCTGCCCGCTTAGCCGGCGTCGAGCGGCTCGTTTTCGTTCCGCTATATCCGCAGTATTCGTTTTCGACGACGCGATCGAGCCTTAACGAGCTGCAGCGCGTCATGCGGGTCATGCGATACGAGCCTGAATTGCGCGTGATCGATCAGTACTGCGAAGACGCGGATTTTCTCGCCGCGGTCGCCGATCTTACGCGGACTACGCTCGCTTCGTTCAGCACTCCGGCGCGCGACGTCCATGTCATTTTCTCGGCGCACGGTCTGCCCGTGCGCTACATCGAGCGTGGCGATCCGTATCTGGATCAGGTCAATCGCTCGGTCGCGGGGGTTGCAGCACTGCTCGACCACCCCGGCCCGGTACACGTGTCCTTCCAGAGCCGGCTTGGCCCGGAAAAATGGTTGGAGCCTGCGACCGAGTCGCTGATCGCGCGCTTGGCGCACGACGGTGCGCGTGCGATTTGCGTCGTGCCGATCGCCTTCGTCAGCGAGCACGTCGAAACGCTCAACGAGATCGACATCCAGTACGCGCAGGCGGCGCGCGCCGATGGGATTCGTGAGTTCAAGCGCGTGCCGACCGTGCAATGCCATCCCTCGTACGTCGCATGCCTGGCTCATGCCGTAGAGCGGGCGCTTGGCGTCGTGGGTGCGCCCTGTTGAGGGGCGCATTAAAGACGATGGCTTCACCGCTCCAATCGCTTGAGGTCGCGGTGGTCGGCGGTGGCATATCCGGTCTCGCAGCCGCGTACGCGCTGCAGAAGGCCGGTCGACGGGTGGCGTTGTTCGAAGCCGCCACGACCTTGGGCGGCTGCATCGGCTCCATACAAAACGGGCCATATCTCGCGGATCGCGGACCGCAAACCTTCGTCAGCGCGCCTGCGCTGCTCGAGCTGATCGCCGATCTCGGTTTGGAGTCGCGCGTCCAGTACGCCGGCGGCGCCGGCGCGAAACGCTACATCTACCGCCACGGGCGCCTTCTCGCCGTGCCGATGTCAGCGGGCGCGTTTCTCGCAAGCCCGCTGCTTTCGACAGCTGCGAAACTGCGGCTGTTGGCCGAGCCCTTCGTTTCGGCCGAACGCCCGGGCGCGGCAAACGGCGCGGGCGACGAGTCGGTGGCTTCGTTTTTCACGCGGCGCATCGGAGCCGAATCGGTGGACGCAATCGCCGCACCGGTTATGTCAGGGATCTATGCCGGCGATAGCGACCGGCTGTCGGCGCGCAGCGCGCTTCCGGCACTCGTCCGCTTCGAACGCGAGCGGGGCAGCATTGTGCGCGGCTATCTTGCATCGCGCAGGCGCGCGCCTGCGGCGCAAGCCAGTAAGTCTCGTTCTCGCGCGGCGATTGGTTTCTCAGGCGGTAACGCGACCTTGATCGAAGCGCTGGGAGCGCGCCTTTCCGGACTCATATACACGGGCGCGCGCGCCGTTTCGCTGCATCAGCGCGGCGCGGGATTTGCGCTCGAGTTCGACGGCCTTCCCGAGCGGACCGTCGAGGCTGCGCGGGTGTTGGTGGCGACGCCGGCGGGCGCGGCGGCGGCGTTGCTCGCGCCGCTTGAGGCCGACGCCGCAGCTGCGCTGCGCGAGATCCGCTACGTTCCCATCGCGCAAGTGGCGGTCGCATACGAGCGCGCGGCGGTCGGAGTGCCGCTCGACGGGTTCGGTTTTTTGACGTGTCGCGGCGAAGACGTGCGCATCCTCGGCGCGGTTTGGAACTCCGCGATATTTCCGGATCGCGCACCAGGCGATCGCGTGCTCTGCACTGCGTTTGTGGGCGGCGCGCTCGACGAAAAGGCCGCACAGCTGCGCGATGATGAGCTTGCGCTCGTGGTCGATGCGGACTTGCGGCGCGTCATGCGTATTGGGCGAAGCAAACTCGTGATCGTCGGCGGATTTCGCTGGGCGGCCGCAATTCCCCAATATGAACTTGGACACGAACAGCGGCTCGGACGGATCTCTGCCGCTGTGGCGCGCATGCCGGGTCTAACCCTCGCCGGTAACTATTTTGATGGCATCAGCACGGCGGACTGCATCCGCCGTGCTAAGCAAGCTGCGAGCGCGCTGTCTAGCGGCGCCGCAGCGTTGCGCCGTGATCTTTGAGGATCGAGCCGACAGCCTCGTCATCTCCCCGCGTGAAGAGAAGACGTAGCGCGACTTGCACGATCGAGCTCTCGCTCACACGCTGCTCGAACGCGAGCGTACGCAGGCGCTCGCCTTGATCCGCCGGCACATTGACCGAAAGCTTGACTTGCGGTTTGTACCGGTCGGTGCTTCCATTGCCATTCGCCCCTGCCGTGCGCCGGTCGAAATCGCCCTTTATCCGTGCGATGATCGTAACACCCTCCAGCGTGGCACCGCGCCTCACATATGTGTTGCTTGGTGCTACGTGCTTCATTTTACGGCGCAGGTGCGAACGGCATAAGAACGCCTTGTGAAGTTCGGCGGTTCCGGTTCCTTACCGCTTTCTTGGAACTTAGGTGTCCGTCAGGATACCTTAAGAAACCTTAGGCTTGCGCCGCGGACCGGCGCCTTTGCGGCGCAACATCGCGCCGAGCGTTGCGTCGTCTCGAGTTCTAAAGAAGTTAAGCAGCGCGAACTCGATCACCGAGCTCGCCGAAACGCGTTGATAATGCGAGAAAGCGCGCAGATGCTCGACAAGGTCAACGGGCAGAGTGTGCGAGATTGTCGCATAGTTCGAGCGCACGACGAGTGGCTCGTCAATGGCGGCGCCCACGCCGTTGAACTTGTGCAACTGCGCCTTCAACGGAACGCCTTTCTTATGGACGCTTCGCTTTCTCCGCGTCACTATGCGACCTTAGGAGAGCATCAGAAGATAGCCTGTCCTCTGTGAGTGCAACGGTTTCTTATGATGTGACACATAGGAGGTGGCACATCCGATTAGGACCCCGGAAAGCGGAAGCGCGTAAAGGCGACTAAGCCACAGGTTCGGAGGTTGGACTCTTGTCACATAGAGCTTTCACGATTGCGCTCGCACGGGCGCTCGCCATCGCGCTGCTAAGCGCGGCCGTTATATGCGCCGGCGTCTCGAACGCCAGTGCCGCGACCACCATCGCCGACGTGAGTCCGGCTCCGGCCGCGACCGCCCAGCCGAAGGACACGAAGCTGCATGCCTGGCTCACGCCATACGTCTGGCTGCCGGGCATCCACGGCACCCTGAACTTCACTGTGCCGACAACCGGCGGCCCCGCCGCGTTCAGCGTGACGCCTTCGCAATACGTGCCCAAGCTCGCGTCCGGTGCGTTGTTCACTGGCGGCGTGCAAAAAGGCGACTGGGGCGCCTTCACCGATTTGATCTACTTGAACCTCACCGGCATCAGCGAAGGCGTTTCGACCATCAGCGGACCTGGGGGCATCGTCAATATTCCGATCAACACGAACGTCCAAGGCCGCTTCACATCCACATTATGGACGACAGCCCTGTCGTATAACCTCGCGCCGAACTCTCCGCCGGAAAACTTTGACGCAATCCTCGGTTTCCGATACGCGAACTTTAATCCACAGGTGAGTTGGAACTTCAGCGGGCCGCTTGGCCTGTTGCCCGCGTCCGGCAGTCATTCCGAAACGTTGACGATGTTCGATGCGATCGGTGGTGTCAAAGGCAAGTTCGATCTCGACAAACACTGGTTCGCGCCGTTTTACGGGGACATCGGGACTGGCGGACAGAACTTCACGTGGCAAGCACTGGGCGGCATCGGATACGGCTTCCATAGCGGTGCATGGACGCTGGTCTACCGCAATCTTTATTACAATATGACAAATGGCGGGCTCGTGCACAACACGAACCTCGAGGGTCTCGCGCTGGGCTACACGTTCAAGTTCTAAAGCATTTCGATACTATGGAGGACCTATGTCCAGGATCGTAGCGATCGCATCAGCCGCGATCGGTTTGCTCGCATCGTTCGGCGTCGCGCGCGCGGACGGCGTGACAGCGCCGACGTGGCCGAAAACATATACCGGCAGTCAGGCAACGGCAAAAGTCTTTCAGCCTCAGATCAAATCGTGGAACAACTATACGGTGCTCGACGGCATTGCGGCCGTTGCACTGACACCCTCCGGTGCGAAGACCCCTATCTACGGCACGGCGACGTTCACGACGTTCACGTCGGCCGACTTCACCACCGGCATCGTGCAGATCGTGACGCCGAAGATCACCGGCACGCACTGGCCCGATCAGACTGCCGCCAACTCGAGCAAGTATGACGGCTTGCTGCGCAGCACGGTGCAGTTGCACAATAACACCATTCCATTGGCCTCCGTGCTTGCAAGCATCTCGGCGCAGAAGGCGCTGCCGAAAGAGTCCAACCTTTCCCATCAGCCGCCGACGATATTCTACAGCCAGACGCCTGCGATCTTAGTGGTGTTCGACGGCAATCCGATCATGGCGCCCGTCCAGGGCACCAATCTCAAGTACGCCGTCAACACGAATTGGAACGTCATCCAAAACGGCGCGGATTCGAAATACTACCTGCTGAACACCGATAATTGGATCGCTGCTGCGAACGCGCAAGGTCCTTGGACTCCGACAACTGCGCCGGCGGCCTTCTCGCAGCTCCCTGATGACGCCAACTGGACCGAAGTGCGTCAGCACCTGTCGGCAACGGCCGCCGCAACGGCTCCAAAGGTGTTCGTGAGCACGTCGACCGCGGACATGATTCTCACCGACGGCGACCCGAAACTCGCGGCGATCTCCGGCACGCGGCTCTCGTACGTGAGCAACACCGAGACTGCGCTCTTCAAGTACCAGCCGAGCAACACGTGGTACGTGCTGTTGTCCGGGCGCTGGTTCAGCGCGACGGATCTGCAAGGCCCCTGGTCGTATGCGACCGACACCTTGCCGTCGGACTTCTCGAAAATCCCCGTCAACAGTCCGCGCGGCAACGTACTCGTGTCGGTTCCTCACACAACGGAAGCCGAGTATGCCGGTGCGGCGGCCGCCGCCCCACAGATCGCCAAAGTCGATCCAACGAGCGCGCAGTTCAATCCCACCTACGGTCCTGGCGCGCCCGAATTCCAGCCGATCACCGGAACGACGATGGAATACGCGGTCAACACGCCATCCGACGTCATCAAGCTCGCCAACAACGTCTACTACGCGTGCCAGAGCGGAGTCTGGTTCCGCGCATCGTCGCCGACCGGCCCGTGGACCGTGGCGACGAGCGTGCCGTCGGTGATCTACACGATCCCGCCGTCGTCGCCGCTCTATGCGGACACATTCGTCTCGCTCTATGACAATAACGGCAACACCGTCACCGTCAATAATTACGATGTCGTCTCATCCTATCCGTCGTACGGCTTGCTGTACGGCTTCACCGCCGGTTATCTCGGCGCGTACTGGGCGAGCGGCGCATGGTGGTACGGCACGGGCTACTATTACCCGGGCTGGTATTATCCAGGTGCCGTGCCCGCATACTATCCATATCCTGCGACGTATGGCGGCGGTGCCTATTACAACACCGCGACGGGCGCATACGGCCGGTATGCATCTGCGTACGGACCCTACGGCGGTGCGACGGCCCGCGCTCAGTACAACCCCAGCACGGGCACGTATGCGCGCGGTGGTTCTGTGTACGGTCCAAATGGCGCGGCAGCTGGTGGTTCGTTCTACAACCCGCGCTATGGAGTCTCAGGACACACGATGCAGTACAGCGACCCATACGGTCAATGGGGCCACAGCTCGGTATCGACGCCATACGGCAATGGGTACAGCGCGCACGCGACGACCGCGCAAGGCTCGGTCGCTGGATCTGCGACGAAATACGGCAACACGGAAGTCGGCAAAAGCAACTCGACGGGGGACGTGTACGCGGCGCACGACGGCAACGTCTACAGCAATCAGAATGGTTCGTGGCAGAAGTACAACGGCTCGACGAACAGCTGGCAGAGCGTCAACTCGCATCCGAGCTCCACGTCGACGTCGAGCTATCACCCAAGCTCAGCCTCGACGTCAAGCTACCATCCGTCTTCGGGCTCATACGAAGGCGGCTTCCATGGCAACACGTCCAGCTCCACGATGGATCAGCTCAATCGCGACTCCACCGCGCGCGACGCCGGGTCGAGCGGCTTCCGCGGGTTTAGCGGCGGCGGGTACCACGGCGGAGGTGGCGGCTTCCGCGGCAGATAGCCGCGCAGCGATCAGAGAGGTGAATTCAGACTTCCAGAAACGCTAGGTTCATCCGATATTCACATGACGAGGACGTCCGCGCCGTACTCTAGGAGCGGGCGTTTTCGGATATGACCGACTCTCAAAATACGCCGATCGATGCGTACGGTTTGCCACTCGAATCGGCGTGGCCGCGGCTGATCCTGACGTACGATCGTGCGCTTCCGCGCTATACGAGCTATCCGACCGTCCCTAATTGGAAGGACGATCCTGAGGCGGCGCGTGCGCGAGTACTGGGTGCCGCGCGCGATGCGGGAGAGGTGGCGCTGTACGTTCACGTGCCGTTTTGTCCATCGCTGTGCTACTACTGCGCATGCAACCGCTACATCACGCGCGACGCGAACCTCGTCGACCGCTACCTCGATGCCGTCGAACGCGAACTCGATGCGGTTGCGATAACCTGCGGACTGCTGCGCATCACCGCGCTGCACTGGGGCGGCGGCACGCCGAATAGCCTCGATCCCTCGCAAACGCGCCGGCTTTTCGAATCGGTGATCGATCGCTTCGAACTATCGGGCGACGCCGAGATCTCGATCGAGGTCGACCCGCGCTTGGCGACGCAACCGCTAATCGCGCTGCTTGGGCAGCTCGGCTTTAACCGGCTCAGCGCCGGCGTACAGGACTTCAACGAACGGACGCAGGCAGCGATTCACCGCGTGCAGTCGCTCGAGCAGACGAAGGCGACGATCGAGTGGGCCCGTGCGAGCGGCATCCGCGGGATCAACGTCGACCTTATCTATGGATTGCCGCATCAATCGCGCGCGACGTTTGCGCGGACTCTCGAGCAGGTGTCCAGCCTTGCGCCGGACACGATTGCGATGTACGCGTACGCGCACGTTCCGTGGGTCAACAGTGCGCAGCGCATCTACGAGCGCGAGCTGCCGGCGCAGCTGGAAAAATTCGGCATGCTCGTCGACGCGAACCACTTCTTCGCCGACAGCGGATATGAAGCCATCGGCATCGACCACTTCGCCGCGCCCGCCAGCGAGTTAGCCGCTGCGGGCCGGACCGGGCGCCTGCAACGCACCTTCATGGGATATACACCGGTGCGGGCGGACACGTTGATCGGCATCGGCGCAAGCGCGATTTCGGCAAGTCCTGCCGCGTTTTCGCAAAACACGTCAGGCGTCGTCGAGTACATCGACGCTCCAGCAGGTCCTATCTCGAAGCGCGGCTGCAACCTGTGCGATGATGACATAACGCGCGCGCGCATCATCGGCGCGATCATGACCCGTGGTTCCGCGGATTTCTCGGAACTCGGCGAAGAGAAAGCGGCGTACGAACGGTTGCGTCCCATGGCCGCCGACGGGCTGGTCAGGATCTCCAGCGCTCGCTTGACGCTCACGCCCCTAGGACGCCTCTTCGCGCGCAACGTCGCTGCATGCTTTGACGCATATGCAAGCGACACGAGCAAGCACGCCGCGGCGGTCTAGCGCGTTACCTGGCATGCTCGGCTCGGCGTCGCTTTTCATGCGGCGCAAA
>JAFAKE010000033.1 GCA_019235715.1 Vulcanimicrobiota bacterium | reverse complement strand
CGAGGATCCAGCGGCTGTGCCGAAATCAGCCGGTGGAAACCCGCGTACATCGGGGGACAACCGGAAAGCGCCCGTCACCCAGGAGGTCGTGGGTTCGAGCCCCATCAGCGCCGCCACTTTGAACCCGCGAAGCATTAAGATTCGCGGGTTTCCGCGTTCCTCAAGCGGCGCAAGCCGACATCCTACTGTGGTGCGAAGTTAGAAGTCGTCGTCCGGCGGCACGTTGGAAGGACCCGCGGCCTGCGCCAGCTCGCGCTGCGTCCAGCCCGGCGTCGCGATCACCGTGAACGGTGTCGGCGATTGCGTGAAATTAAAGCAGTCTTTCAAGTTGTCGGCGCGCGCGTCGGCATAGCCGAGCGTCCCTAGTCCGAAATTGGACTCGATGAAATGCAGAATGCTCGCCTGTTCGTGTTGCACGTGTGAGACATATCCACGCTTCGCGTAAGGCGAAACGACGATCAGAGGCACACGGAATCCCACTTCGTACGAGCTGTAAATGACGGGCTTGACGTGGTCGAACCAGCCGCCCCAGTCGTCCCAGGTGATGAAGATGACCGTGTTCGGCCAATACTTGCTTTGGCCGACGGCGTTGACAATCGAAGCGACGTAGGCGGGACCCGAGCCATTATTGGAGGCCGCATGATCGGATTCGCGCGCGCTTGGCGTCACCCACGATACGGCGGGCAAATCGCCGGCCGCGATGTCTTTCTTGATTTGCGTCTCGGGAACGACGACGTTGGCCCAATCCGGACCGAAGCGCAAGTGGTGAATCGCATCCGGGCCTGACCAGAAACCGCCGCTGACCGCATTGTAGTAACGCCACGTGAGGTGCTTGGCATCGAGCAGATCCATCAGCGTTGGATGCTCGAAGCACGGCGGCAGCTTCGTCGTTTCGTTGCCGGCCGCATCGATCATCATGACGCGGTTCAGCGGCGAGCCGCCGCAGTTCGAGCCCGTCTGCCATGTGCCGTCATGGTACAAAAGGTTCTCGGCAGCCAAGAGTTTGCTGCCGACGCTGTCCGTCGACGTGCCCGCGATGATGAACTGATGCGCCGGGAAACTCGGGCCTTGATTGTCCTGGAATGTGCGATCGGCGAACGTATACGTCTGCGCCATGGTGAAATAGGGCTGGACGTACTTGCGCGGCACGTACGCGAATGCCACTTCCTTCGCACACGGAGTTTTTCCGCACGTGTACTTTTCAAGATCCCAACCATCCATTTTACCGCCCGCGTACTCGGTGAGGAAACCGGCGTGGCTATGGTCCAGATCGTAGCGATCAGCGAGAATGCGCGGAACCAGTTTGACTTTCACGCCCTTCGAATTGTAACCGTAGTCCTGGATATCGGCGCCCGGCAGGCCCTGAAAAAGGTTGTCGGGCGTGCGGTTCTCTTGCACGATGATGATGACGTGCTGGATCGTCCCGGGATGCACTCCGGGGAGTTTCCCGCCATGGCACGGACCATCACAGAGTTCTTCTGGCGGCCCCGTCGGACTGGCGGAGGTCGTTTGGGAGAATCCGAGGACCAAAATGAGCGCGCATACGCAAATCTGAATGACTCGTAGCATCGGGGCGCCTCCCTTTACGACACGAGCAGATGCGCAGGACGTGGGTTTGCGTCCTCGTTCCCGTCAGCCCGTTCCGGTTTCCTTTTTGACGCCTGCGAACGGACGTTGTGGCAGGTTGAGCAACCGCCTCGTCGATCGCCCGGATCATTCGCCCCGCCGTCAGTCGCAGTAGCCCAGAGGCCAGCCACTCCCGCACGGCGCTCGGCGGAGCGGAGTGCGAACGCGATGCGTGCTGCCGGGGACGACGACGTCAGCGTCCGGTTTTTCCCGAATGTCAGTCACGCATTTCTTCCGGACACCGTAGGTCTGATGAGTCAGTGGCCGTTGTTGCCGGCATTCGTCACCTCACCAAGCGTGCTCGATGTCTTGGGCTCCTGGCTGTCCGCGCATCTTGCCGCGACTCCGGCTAAGGGATAACGACCGCACCTTCGGGATCGCCGGCGATCGGCACAGTCGCACTCACCGTGTTGGTGGCGGTATTGATGATCGTAAGGCCGGTGGTGACGGCGAAGACCGTGCTGCTATCCGCGCTGGCGGCGAGCGTGAACGCACTATTGCCGTTCCCCAATCCGAAGGTCTTGATGACCGCATTCGTCGCCGGGTTGATCACGGACACCGTGAGATCGAGGTAATTGCCGACGTAGACCGCATTGCCGTTCGGCAGCACGACGATGCTGAACGGATCGGAGCCGACCGGAATCGTCGCGGTCACCGCATCGGTCGCGGTGTTCACCACCGAGACGGAATTGCCGCTCGCGTTCGTGACGTATAAAGTAGCCCCTGATGGACTGATCGCCATGGCACCGGGTTCAGAACCGACATTGACGGTGGTCTTGACTATGAGCGATGCGGCGTCGACGACCATGACATCGTTGTCGAATGCATTGGCGACGTATAAGGTCGAACCGTCTGGGCTGACGGCGAGGCCGAACGGCGTGTTGCCCGCGATAAGCGCCGGCCCGACGACGCCTGTCGCCGGATTGATGGTCGCGACCGTGTTGCCGGTGTAATCGTCGACGTAGACGACGCTGCCGTTCGGGTTTGGCGCCGCGATGATCGGTCCCGCGCCGATCGAGTGGGTGCCGATGACGGCGTTGGTATTGGTGTCGATGATCGAAACCGTATTGTCGCCCGCGTTGGTCACGATGACGTGGGAACCGTCGATGCTGCTCCCCAGGCCGCGCGGCGCAGTGCCGACTTTGATCGTCGCTTTGACTGTTTTCGTCTTGGGGTCGATAACGGTTACGGAATTGCTTCCTGTCTGCGTCACGTACACGAGCCCTGCGGTCGCGGGGTTGGTCGACGGTGAGGGCAAAACGCTTGGCAAGGGACTTGGATGAGGGCCGCTTGGCGCTCCGGGAGCGCCCGGCGTTCCGCCTCCCGCGCAAGCAGCGAGCATGAGCGCGACGGCAAGCGCAGACGCAACGGCATACGCACGAATAGGTGCATTCATACGTCATTGTAATAGACAAGTGCCCGGTATTTTAGACGGGTGGCTGGAACACCACGATATTATTTAGCCACGTTGGTGGTCCGGGTCACAGAAAGCACGGCGGCTCGACGCCGACCCTAGAAAGAATCGTGCCGACGACGAGATAACGAGCGTTCGAGTAAAAACTTGCGCTAGCATGCTGCTCATGCGGGTGGACTGATGTCATTGGAGCTTTGGAGCACGATCGCGGCTGTCGGGACCTTTCTAGTCATTCTGGCAACGGCGATCACGGCGGTGGTCCAGTTGCGCCACATCCAGCTTTCGAATCAGCTGTCCGGGCTTCTCAGCACATTCGACATGCTGCAAGATCCTTCGGTCCGCGAGCTCGTCAATTTCGTGCGGCACGATCTTGCTGAGCGGATGAAGGACGAAGATTTCCGCCGCGGCTTGCTCGAGATACCGATCGACAGGCGCGTACATCCCGAATTTTACCTGTGCGACATGTACAACCACGTGGGCTCGTTCGTGCGCAGCGGGCTCATCGATGAGAGCATCTATCTTCAGACAGATTGGTACAACGTCAACCTCTATTGGCGGCTGTTACGTGAAGTGGTCGCTGAAACCCGCAAGAACCGCCCGCATGTCTTCGAAAATTTCGAGTGGCTCGCGGCGCGCGCAGAACGCTGGCTCATCGCGCATCCCCAGGGAGATTATCCGGACGGCGAGCGCCGCCTACTTCCCTAGAATCCAGCGCCGGACTAGAACAAGCCGCCTAAGTCGATGTAGATCGTGATCGAGGAAACGCGGTCGTTATCGACGACGATCGTGATGTCCTGAGGAACTTTTGTCGGCTTCCCCGCTGCCGTCACTTCAGGGATGTCGCTGCTATAGCGCGTGACGAAATGCGCGCCGTGTTTTTGCGGCGGGCCGTATATCGAAAGCACTTGCGAGTACGGGCTGCCGATCTTCAACCCTCGTGCAGTGCCGGCATTTGATAGGTCCGCATCGGGAACGCGCACGGGCGGCGTCGAAGCGCGAAAAAGCGCCGAACTGCACTGATCCGTCGTCGCGACGGCCAACCCGATGTGATGCGTTCGATCGTATTTCTGGAGCTGCCAAATGCCGCTTTGCAGCTGCGGCAGCTTGGGGTTAGTCACCCAGTGGCAGTTCGTCTTCTCGGACGCGCCGATGAAATCAGGCCGTGCGATCGATGTGCTGGTCACGGATGCATTGAATTGTGTCGCAGCTGAGAACCATTGGTCCAAGTTCATCGTGGCTGCGACGGCGCATGTCAGACTCGCGCAAAGAATCGCGGCGCACGCATACACCGAGACCAGTCTCATCAGAGCCTCCTTGTCGCAGCCTCCGCCTCCGCCGCGCCGCCCGCATTACGCGGACCGCAAACCGGCCCCTTGGGAAGCCGGAACGGGAGGAAGGGCGTTGAGAAAAGGCGCGCCAATCGATGCGGTCCATGAGCGTTCCTCAGATCGGCATTTTCGCGCTCGGCGACGGGTCTCATAGTTTCTTGGAATTCGCTCTGCGCGAAAACGTGCGGCCAGAGGCGGTGATCCGCTGCGTTGCCGACCTCCACGGCCCGCGCACGACGGTCGACGCCGTCAACCTCGTGGCAGGTCTGCGTCCTGAGCTCTGGCGCACCGTCGCGCCCGCCGACGTTCCGCCCGACGTCACATCCTTCGAGCGCCCGCTTGTCGGACTCGATGGCTATACGATGCCGGCGACGCAAGCAGATATCTTCACCTGGGTCGCCGGCGCGTCGTACGACATCGTCTTCGACGCGGCGACGAGCATCGCCGATTCGTTGCTGCCTGTGGCGACGATCGAGCGCGAGCTGACCGGTTGGATCTATCAAAAGAATCGCGACCTCACCGGCTTTCAGGACGGTACGAAAAACCCATCGCTGATCGATGCACCCGGCATCGCGCTAATCGCCGACGGTCTGCCCGGCGCCGGCGGCAGCGTCCTGTTGCTGCAGCAATGGAAGCACCATACGGATCAGTGGCGCGGCCTACCGGTAGGGACTCAAGAACAGGTCATCGGCCGGACAAAGACCGACAGCATCGAGTTTCCTGAGGATCGCATGCCCGCCGACTCGCACGTCTCGCGCACCACGCTTGAAGAACGCGGCATTGAGCTCGACATCTTCCGCCGCAATACCGCGTATGGTTCGGTCAGCGACCACGGCACGATGTTCGTCGGTTTCGCCAAGGATCAGCACCGCCTCGCGCGCATGCTCGAGCGCATGGCAGGCGTAGGCGACGGTGTGCGCGACGCGCTGACGCGTTACACCACGCCGCTCACCGGTGCGTACTACTTCATCCCCGCGCTCTCGTCCCTGAACGGCTTCGCAAGTCCGGCGGCCTGATCGCGCACGAGGAGTTTGCGATGATATCACGTGGATTCATGGGGCGCCGCCGGACGCCGGACGTCGAAAAACGCCTCCCGCCCGGGCAGTATCTGGTCACAGATTTTCCGGTGCTCTCGGCAGGGCCGACGCCGCGCACGAGTCTTGACAAATGGTCATTTACGATCGAAGGGCTGGTGCGCGCGCCGGCCCGTTGGACGTGGGAGCAATTCCGGGCGCTGCCAAGCCAGAAGTTCACCGTCGACATCAGCTGCGTCACGAAGTGGACGAAGTTCGACATGACATGGGGCGCTGTCAGTGTCGACACCTTGCTCGAAGCGGTCGACGTCGATCCGAAAGGCCGCTACGCGATGGCCTTTTGCGACGGGGGCTACACGACCAACATCGCGCTCGACGAGATGGTGAATGGACAAGCGTTCGTCGCCTACGAGTTCGACGGTCAACCGCTGGCGCCCGAACATGGCGGTCCCGCTCGCCTCGTCGTGCCCCATCTCTATTTCTGGAAGAGCGCGAAATGGATCCGCGGTTTGCGTTTCATGGATGAGAACCAGCCCGGATTTTGGGAGTCACTCGGCTACAACATCCACGGAGATCCCTGGAAAGAAGAGCGTTATAGCGGGGACTAAAGCGATGGCCGTGCTCGAGTGGCAAGTCTCCACTGTGAAAGACATCCGCGTCGAAACGCCGAGCACCAAGACCTTCACGCTGGCTCTCCCGCGATGGATGGAGCACAAGCCGGGCCAGCATTACGACCTTCGGCTGACCGGGCCCGATGGTTATCAGACCGAACGCAGCTACTCCGTCGCGTCAGCGCCGGAGCGCACGGGCGTCATAGAGCTGACCGTCGAGCGTATCGCTGATGGCGAGGTATCGCCATATCTGCACGACGTCGTCGTCGCCGGCGATCAGCTCGAAGTGCGCGGCCCTGTGGGCGGATATTTCGTTTGGGATGCCGGTCTGGGCGGACCTCTGTTGCTTATCGCCGGCGGATCCGGTGTCGTGCCTCTGATGGCGATGTTGCGCCACCGCGCGGCGCACAACTGCACGTTCCCGACCTGTATGCTCTACAGCAGCCGGACCGCCGACGACGTGATCTATCGTTCGGAACTCGATGAGTATGCCCGAAATGACCGCACCCTTGACGTCGCATATACGTTCACGCGCCAGGCGCCGCCCGGCTGGACAGGCTTTGATCGGCGCATCGATGCCGCGATGCTGCACGATGTGGTCGCTCCGCTGGGAAGCGGCATACGCGCGTACGTGTGCGGTCCTACCCTTCTCGTGGAATCGGTCGCCAACACGCTGGTCGGCATGGGACTGCTAGCCCAACAGGTGCGCACCGAGCGTTTTGGCCCGACGGGAAAGTGAGAGAAGCAGCCATGCACGACGACGACACGCAACACATGGATACGGCGCTCATGTTGGACGGCAATGCGGCGGCGGGTGAATTGGAGGCGATCTTCGGGCGCGACATGACGATGGCGGTCGCCCGCTGCTACGAATGCGCCGCCGATACGATGATCGGGGCCCTCATGGCGTTCACGCGCGGACCGGGGGCCGTCTTGTGCTGTCCGCATTGTCATACGAGCGTCATGCGCATCGTCGAAACGCCAAACGGGTATTACGTCGACGTGCGCGGCGCGGCATACATGCGCTTCGCACGCTTGTAGCCGCCGCTCAGACGGTGATGCCGACCTTCACGACGATTCGCGGGTCGACGATCACCGATTGGCACGAGAAGCCGTACGGAACCACGCCGCTCTTGACGAACTCGGCCGGGCCAACTCCGTAGACTTCCTCGAGGAAAAGCGCGAGCGGCGTCGCTCGATTCCAGCTCTCGATCAGTTTATCGATCGGCCACGACATCGTCGAGCCGCTGCGCCGGAACTTGGACCCTGGCAGCGGGCCGTCATTCGGTGCGATCCAGTTGCTGGTGGCCCAGCCAGCCGGGGCTCTGTGCAGTTCCGCGCAGCTCACCTTGGGATCGTCCTTCGCGTACGTGTATTCAAACGTGCCTCCGAACACGCTGTTGTTCCCAAGTGAAGATAGGTCGAATGCGTAAGCGGCGCGCTGGAACGTATTTGCTTGGCTTTGATTGGTTGAGACGAACATGCCGCCGACGACCAGGTCAGCGCCGCCGCGCGCGGGATACGTTTGAACTTGCGGATTGTTGTCGCTGTAGAGCACCCAATATTCGCGCGAGTAGCCACGCGACCGGGCAGCCTTGATAGTGACGGACTTATACGTATCGTGAATGCAGATCTTCGGACTTGGCTTCGATTCTGCGACGTGCGGATAGGGTGGTGCGGCATATGCGGTCATGTAATAGCACGTGCCGGCATGCGGCGTTTGCATCATCGTGACGCGAACGGGCGTGGCAGCGATCGCCTTCGCGTGCGTACCGGCGACCCAGACATGATAGCCGCCGACTACACAGTTCTTGCCGCTACAGCTCCACGGCCAGTACAGCGAGACGAATTTGCCGGTTTTCAGCTGCGCGCAGAAGTCTGCGCTTGCGCCGGCTTTGACGCAGCGCTGCGGATTTGTCGTGTAATGCGGCGTGCCGGGCGCGGGCAAACGCGGGGCTGCGGTCGGATGCGTCGTTGGCACTGCATGCACGCTTGTTGACTGTGAAGCGCCGCCTGATAGGGAAGCAACGCAAGGAAGCGGCGATGCGAGCGCAATGAACGCGATCGTCGCCAAGAAAGACCCGAAATGCTCTTTCACGTGGGCAGCGTTTGTGGCGTGGTCTGCCAGACCGAGTCAGGGATCGTTTGGTTGATGACGTACGCGCCGTACCGGCCGACCGCGTGAACCTTATATTCCGGAAAGGTGATATCGATCGTCTCAACAGTCGGCAACACAAAGCCGCTTACCATTTGGTTTTGAAACGCGAGCACGACCAGGCCGCCGTTCTTGTAGTATACGCGTGCACCCAGCGCAGCCGGCGAGTCGCGTGCGACGTCCAACACCGCGTATGAGATATCGCCGCTGGTTTTGGGAACGGCTTTCAGTTCGTAGGTCTGGGCGTCGGGCGCGGAGCTGGCCGCGAAGCTGACGTCGTATGCTGAAGCCCACGTTTCCGGAGTGCCCGTTCCGGAATAGATGTAGCTAAATTTTCTGGCGATAGACGGCAGCGACTTCAAGACGAGGACCTCGCGATCCGGTCTTTGATAGTAACGTACGCCATCGACCTTGGCTGAGACGCTCGGTCCTTTGTGCACGACGAGTTCGAAGTGGATCGGGACCGAATACGAATTCAGACCTTTACGCGCCTCCGTCAAGCGATCGAGGACCTCCAAGGCGCTCAGCCCCTGTGACGCTTGAGCAGCTGCCGGCGTCGCGCCGCTCGCGTGCGCCGTCGCGCCGGCGGCGGCGACGGCGATAATGGCCGCGAGCACGGCTACTGCGATACGCCGCGTATCTTTGATGACACCCGCGAACTTCACAGCGTGCGACCTCCTGTTTCCGGTGCTTCGATGCGATGCGCAGACACGCTACGGTCGGGGCGCGCTATCGCCTCATAGACGGCACCTGCGCCGACAATGACGATCATGACGAGCAGCGTCACCCAGCCGTAGTTGAAGAGCGCCCGCCCGCTCGTCAGTGGGCTCGGCCAGACGATGTTCAAGAGCATCAGCAGCAAGTAGAGCGCGCCGCCGATCGTGACCGGTACGCCCCAGCGCCCCAGCGTGAAGACGCCGCTCGGCTTCCACCCGCGCATGCGTGCGACGAGCGCGCCGCACACGGTGAGGAAAAAGGCCAGATAAATGCCTGACGTCGCAAACGAAACGAGCGCATACAGCGCCGTGACGTTTGCCGGATAGTCGAACCATAGGATATGGACGGGCTTGCTCGGGTTGACTAAGACGAGCAGCAGGAACAAGAACGGCACGATCGTGCCGACCATGATCGCGTTGACGGGCGTCTTGTGCGCGGGCGATATCTTGCGTATCCATTGCCTGAATGGAAGTCCGCCGTCACGCGCGAGCGCGTACGCGACGCGCGCACCCGCGCCTTGCACGGCAGTGCCGCAGCTGAAAAACGCGACGATCACCATGACGAGGAAGAAGTCCTGGAGCCATGCCGGCAGCGTCGCCAAGATGGTATTGATGCCGCCGCTGACCACGCCACCGATGCCCGATGCCGGCGTCGCCAGCAGAAGACCGAGCACGAGCACGAACGAGGCGATACCGCCATAGAGCAATGCGGTCCGCATCGCGCGCGGGACTTGGCGCTGCGCGTCAACCGTCTCTTCGGATATATCGCCGCACGATTCAAAACCGTAGAAGATGTACACGTTCGCTAAGATGGCGACAAGCGCCGCGCCGGTCCACCAGTCGCCGCCGAAGTCGACGCCCAGTGGGTTGGTCTTGGCGTGCTCGACGCCTTGGGTCGAAAAGACGAAGCCGAGGCGCTGGTGAAAGCCGGCGATCGCAAGCGCGAGAAACACGCCGAATGTCCCAATGGTCTCGACGTACACGCCGAAACGCGCGACCTGCCCCATGATCTTGGCGCCGACCGAATTGAGAACTGCGGAAAGCACGATGATGGCGCCGGTGATCGCGAAGATCGTGAGGTGGTCCGCGGGGTCGAGGTGCGTCTTGAACCAGATGTTCGACAGCGACGTGATATAACCGACCGCGCCGGAGTCCACCGATGCGACGGTGGCGAGCAGCGCAAAGCCGTAGATCCAGCCGATGAACCAGCCATAACGCGCGCTCACGTTGTACTTGCCGTATTGGTACAGCGCACCTGAGAGCGGATATTCGCTCGCCAGTTCGCCGAACACAAGCGCGACGAGCATCATGCAGCCGACCACGACGAGCATCGTCCAGATGTAGCGCGGTCCGCCGGTTCCCAAGCCAAGCGTGTAGAGCGAATAGATGCCGACCATGGGGCTGAGGTAGCTGAACGCGACGGAGAAATTGTCGAAGAGCGAAAGCACTCTCGACAGTTCTTGGCGGTATCCGAGCGCGGCAAGCCGGTCTGCGTCGCCCGGCGGCTGTTCGCTCAGTGGCCTTCTGCCCACGTCCAGGCGGCGATGCGCCAGCCGGCGGCCGTCTTCTTGAGCACGAGCGTCCACACGGCGCCGTTCTCAGTCGTCGGTTTGCCGCCAAGCTTATACGTGTACGTCGCAGGAAACACGGCGTACGCGCGATCGCCGGTCACGTCATCGTGCAGCGGCGCTCCGAGAGTGATATGGTTATCGGTGATCTTCGACTGACGCGCGAAAACGGAAAATGCGCCGGCCCAATCCGCACAGGCCGTTGCGCCTTGCCACAAATGGGGCGCAAAATCATCGACGACGACCACCGGCGCTGCGCACGCTGCGGCTTCCGCAGCGGCATCGTCGTGGTTCACTCCCTCCACGAACTGATAGACCGGCGCCAGCTCACCAGCTGTGCCGGTGGCCGCGGCCGCGGCCGGCGCGACCGACGCGAACGCGAGCAGTCCCATCAGCACGTAATTGCTGTGGCGAATTCTTCTCATATGCATCCTCCCACGGTGCGGTTCGCTGCGACGGCCGCATCTCATTGCGGGAGTGGGAGAGAGCTCGGCATAATCGGCGTGTATGGACACCGATGTCATCGTGATCGGCGCGGGAGCGGCGGGACTTGCAGCGGCGCGAGATCTCGCGCTTGCGTCGTTGGATGTGATCCTGATCGAGGCGCGCGATCGAATCGGAGGACGCGTGTTGCCGCGACCGCTTGCGAGCGTCTTGGTGCCCGTCGAGCTGGGCGCCGAATTTATCCACGGGCGCGCGAGCGAAACGATGGCGCTGCTCAAACAGGCGGGCATCGCGACCGTTCCGACCGGCGATGAAGCGTGGGCATGCGAAGACGGCGGGCAGCTGCGGCGCGAGGACCGCGACTATGACCTCGTGCAGCGCGCGCTTGGCGCGGCCAGTTCACTGTCAAAGGATGTGAGCGCAGATGAGTTCCTGCACGGGCTCGCACGTGACCCGAACATGCGTGACACCGCCGAAACGGCCCGCTCTTTCGTCGAGAACTTTGAGGCTGCCGATCCCGCGATCGCGAGCGCGCGCGCCATCGCAGACGAGGTCGGATCCGGCGTCGACCTCATGAGCACGCGCCCGGTCGGCGGATATGGCCCGATGTTCGACCTGCTTCGCGCGGAGTGCATCGCAGCCGGTGCGCGGATGATGCTGTCGACGGCCGCGCGCGCTCTGTCATGGAGCTCCGGGAGCGTGACGCTCGATATCGTCGACCCCGGAAAGCAGGCGCGCGCGCTGCGTGCGAGAGCCGCCGTTGTCACGCTTCCAGTCGGTGTGCTGCACGCGCAGAACGGCGAGGCGAGCGTCGCGTTCTCACCCGAGCTGCCTTCATCCACGCGCGCCGCGCTCGCACGTCTGAAGATGGGGCACGCCTGGAAGGTGATGATCGCATTTCGCACGCCGTTTTGGCAGACGATCGAAGGCGGCCGCTATCAGGACAGCTCGTTCTTTCGCTGCGACGGCGGAACATTCGCTGCGTTCTGGACGCAGGCGCCGCAAGTCGAGCGCACGATTTGCGCCTGGGTCGGTGGTCCGAAAGCCATCGCACTGCAGGGCGCCGCGCCGGAAGAGCTGATCGAGCTTGCGGTAGACGGCGTTGGCGCGCTGTTGGGGCAAAGCGCGCGTGCGCGCGGCGAATTCGAGGCCGGCGCCGTGCATGACTGGCACGCCGACCCGTTCTCGCGCGGCGTTTACAGTTATGTCGCGGTCGGCGACGACGACCCGCGCGCCGCGTTGGCCGCACCGGTCGACGCCACGTTGTTTTTCGCCGGTGAGGCCACGTCGACCGACGGACAGGGCGGCACGGTGAACGGCGCGCTCGTCACCGGCCGGCGCGCCGCAGCAGAAGCAGCCGCTGTGCTCAGCGCGCGCGCCCGCTAGACGCGGAGATCGCACATGCCCGGCACGCCATCGCCGTTCCTCAACGCCTGGTCGAGCTTTTATGTCATGGCCGGTTCATCTGCGGCGTCACTGACCGGCTTGATGTTCGTCGTCATCACACTGGTCATGCGCATCCAACGATCGCGCCGCAGCGACGATGGAATCGCGACGTTCAGCACGCCGACGGTCATGCATTTCGCTGCGGTTCTCTTCATCTCGGCGAATCTCTGCGCGCCATGGCAGCGGCTCATCCACCCGAGCATCATCGTGGGCGTAAGTGGGCTGTTCGGCGTCATCTACATGTGCCGTATCATGTATCGGACGAAGCAGCTGCGAGAATACGTCGCGGATGTCGAAGATTGGGTCTGGTACAATTTGTTTCCGCTGCTCGCATACGCGCTCATCTTCGCAGGCGCGGTCGGTCTGATGATCGTACCCGGGATTTCGATGTTCGCTCTCGGCGGCGGCGCGGTCTCACTGCTCTTCATCGGTATCCGCAATGCGTGGGACGTCGTCACATTCATCGCAACGGCAGACCCCGAAACGTTGGCGCCTGCTTCTCGTGAATCGACGCAAGGCGCCCGAGGAACGGCGCCCGAACAGAGCGGCGATAACGAGGTGAACGAGCCATGACGATACGCGTTCGCATGCTCACGATCGTCGCGTTCCTCACGTGCGTGCTCCTCGCCGGCGGCGAGAAGAGCTACGGCTTGCCGTCGCTGCCCGGCGTACCGTCTGTCCCCAACCCGGGTCAGGCGGCCAAAGGCATCGTCTCCAACGAACTGCTCAAGCAGTTCGGCACGTGGTTCAACATGAACCGGCCGGTATACGTGAGCGGCAACGACGTGCTTTCGACTGTCGCCACCCTGCCCGGCGGACCGTTCCATCCCGCTTCGCAGGCGGTCGTGCAGACGCTGTTCCAGCACGCGCGCAGCGGCGTTCTCCAATTGCCGGCCGGCGACTACAACGTCGCAGTCGTGACCTATTGTATGGGGCACAACAACCAAGGTCCCTGGCGCAACAAATTCTTGCTGTCGCCCCTCAGGGGAGCGTGGTCCGACGTCGCCGTGGCGCTGAATTATCGGGCCTACGGCTCGCGCTTCACGCCGCCGCAAGTGCAGATGCTCTCGTGGTCTCTGCAGGCCGGCATGGCGTACGATGAGATGAGCCCGACCAGCCGGCAGATCGTCGATACGCTGCTTCCCGAATACAAGGGCCGTCTTCAGGAAGATTTCTACGATCGCGCGCGCGACGAGTGGAACTCCATATCGTCGAAGGTACCGGGCGCGCCGAACTTCGAGAACGCGCTTGGGCAGCTCGGCGACGTGGGCAAGAGCATCGTCGAACTGCGCGAAGCGCGCGATCAAATCGTCGCCAACGCGAACGACTTCAACGCGCTCGTCGCGCAGTTCAGCCACTTGGGCAACGTGCGGCCGCAGGATGCGATCGGCGCGACGCCATGGAGCGTCATCCATCCGGGCGTGTACGCGCGTCTGCGCACGAAAGGGACGCTGTTGACTCCCGGCGTGGTGCAGATCCGCGTGACTGCGCAGGCCGCGGCGCGCGCGAGCGAGGTGGCGTCGACGCAGCTCCATGGACTGGGCGGCCAGCTGGCATTCGATTTCGGTTTCCCGTTCACCAACTGGGCTGGCTTCTTCAACGGCTTCACGCAACCGCTGTCATGGACGCCCGAACCCGGCAATGCACCGGATCCCGGCCAGTCGGACGGCGGGCCCGACGGCGGCCAGCCAAACGGCTGGACTTTCTACGGCGGTTCATGGCACCGCTCGGGCGGCAACGGCGGTTCGAACCAAGGCTCCAATAACGGCAACAATAATAATGATGATTCAGGTGGCGGCGGCGGTGGCAGCAATCAAGGCAGCACGGCACCCAACGGCGGCAACAGCAACAATGACCAGGACGATGACTCGTCGTATCCGTGCGATCCGCCGGGCAACGTGTTCGGCGTTGAAAAAGGCGCGCTGCTCTCATCGGGTTCGTCAGCGATGTCGATCGGCCGCGGCAAAGGGCACGGCGTCGTCTGCTTGCTGCTGCGACCGTTCGTGCCGATGGCCGCGCTTGGGTGGCCCGATCGAGGCACGGGACAAGTCGACGATGGTTCCGTCGGCTACAATCTGCCGGGCGCGTCCGGTCCAGGCAATCTGGTCGTGCTCGCGCACTACACCTATGCGACGACGAGCACCATCACGCAACCGTATGTGAAAAAACGCGTGACCGCCGTGATCGAGTACAGCGACGTTTCAGGATTCTGCCCAGAGCTCAATCAGGCGCTGCAGCTTCATCCGGTCATGGTGCAGTTGGGCCAGCCCATCTCGAACTGGCTGAGCGGCGCTGAGCTCGAGAACCGCATGTGCATCGCGGGCATGCTCGGCACGGCGATCCAAGTGCACACGTGGGTTGTGGACGGCGACACCATCAATCAGTTCTCGCTCAACCACCCTGTCGATCCGCAGAACTTCCTCTATCAGGACGCCTGGAATCACATGTAGGCGCCCTACGGGTGGCCCTGATACAGCGTTGAACTTGGCGGCGGCATGCTCGGTCGCGTCCACGTCGTGCCATCGGCGAATTCGATCTTCAACGGCACGCATGACAGGCTCACGCCCTGACGTGGAACGATGTTCGGATTGACGCCGTACTTGCGCTTGATGTCGGCGTTCGGCGAGAATCTGCCTTGGTCGCGCGCTTCGGCGACCAGCACGCCGCGCACCTCAGCGCCGAACTCGATCACCTTCATCTCTTTGCTGGTGACGTTCACGAAGTCGATGTAGAGCTGCGACGAGCTCGATGTCGGCGGCTGATAGTACGACGTGCCAAGCGGGTCGTTGAAATAGTACGGCGCACCCGGGGTGTATCCACTGACATAGCCGGTGAATCCCGTGCTGCTCGAATACCCGCCGGCGCGTCCGCCGCGCGTCTCTAAGTCGCAGCGCTTGACGTTGAGCGGATTTGTGTTGGCTGGCGTGTTCGCCATTGCGGAGCTTGCACTCGCGATCACTGCAGCGACAACGCACAAACGGATCAGAAGCTGTTTCATAGCCCTGACATGATAGCAAAATCCGTCACATGATACCTGCTAGGCGCGACATCGATTACCTATCTGAGAGGAGCGAACAGAGACCGCCCTGAACCGCGCGCCCAGCGATAGATAGAGCTGTCGCTCAAAGGGGGAAAGACCAATGGCAAGACGTGTCAGACGCAGCGCGCGACAGGTGAAGCGGGTCATCAGACGAGCGCGTCGCAAGATCAAACGCGTCGTGCGTCAGGCGAAGCGGAAGATCCGCAGAGCGCGGCGCAGAGCGTAGACCAAAAACCACTTTGGGCTTGCGGCCGGTTGCTCGCAAACCGGCCTTTTCTTTTGATCGCGAGCAAGGTAGGGTCAGCGGGGCCCGCTGCGCCCGCGCATGATCGGCCAGAGCAGCGACCACTGGAACCGCCATAAGCCATATGGCGTATTATTCGGGCGTACGACGTTGCCGTAGTACGCGATCTGGAAGCTCATCGGCAGCTTGAACCAGTTGTTGGTCTGGATGACTCCTAAGCCCACTGGAACGGTCCATTTCTGGTTGCCGGGCGCAGTCCAGTTGGCCGTTATCGCCGGCGCTTCGCTCAGCGCCCAGCCGCGGCCGAAGTTGTAGTTGATGAATGGCTGCGTCGTGAACGTGTTGAGGGTTTGCGCTGCAGGCGTGCTCGGGCCGGCAACCCTCCACACGTTGTTGAAGAGCGCTCCGATGACCCACGGTCCCGGCATTACGAGTCCCACGACATTCGCGCCTGCGCCGAATTGATTGGAGCCGAAGCCTGCAGTGACCGTCGGAAATTGAAAGATCGGACCGACTCCATAGATGAGCGCATCCGGTCTAGTTCGAGGCGCATAATAGCTCTGCAGCTGGATGCTGCCGATGCCGAGCTGCGAGCCGCAATCCGACGCCGAGTTGAACTGCGCCGGGCAGGAGCCCGGCGGCAATGCGGACGGCTGATTGATGACGGGCACGATCGCACGCTCGATGAGATTCGCCTTGTCGCCCAAACTGATCGGGATCACGGGTTGGATGTTCAAGTTGTACAACGTGCGCAGGTTTGGGCCAGCGGCGTAATTCCAGTTGTTTTGGAAGGGCACGACGGCGATGTTTCCGACTGGATTTTGCGCCTCTTTCGCGAGCGCTGCCAGTTGCGCGGCGGTGGGTTGCTGCGCCTGCGCCGATGGCTGGGCGCTGGGTGCGGGACTCGGTTCGTCCGCGCGCGCTACGAGCGGCTGAACGAAGGCGAGAACGAAAAAGAGCACGACGATGCGGCCTCGGTCAACGAGCGGCAGCCCGGTTTTCATGAGATGACCCCCAAAAAAGCGGTGTCCCCGGGGGGTTACCCCCCGAGGGCACCTTGGCGATGCGATGCAGTTCAGCGCGAACTGAGCGATAGCGTCGATTGATCCAGATTGTATTCGCCGGCCGCGACCAAGTGATTTGGATTCGCACAGATCACGCTATTCTCCGGGCCATAGATCACGACGAGACCTTGGCTATCACTGCACTGCACCTGCTGCAGCTGGTAATTCGACAGCATTGTCGATCCTGGACTGTCCGGCGACACTTCGTACGACGTGTAATGCTCGTGCGTAACCGGATCATTCCAGACTCCGAATATGGCTGCGGTCGTCATGCCGATCGCCCAAGCGCCCCAGAATCCACCGCCCCAGTAGCCATACGCCGGATACCATGCAGCACCGCCGTTCCACCCATACGCGCCGCCGCCGGCGTACACCGGATTGTTGATCACGGTGTTGCCGCTGTTGATATTGTTTCCGCCACCGCCGCCCGGACGATTGCCGCCCGCGCCGCCGGGACCGCCGACGCCGCCAGGACCGCCAACGCCGCCAGGACCGCCGACCCCGCCGGGACCGCCGACGCCACCGGGACCGCCGACGCCGCCGGGACCACCGACGCCACCAGGACCGCCCACGCCACCAGGACTACCTGGACGTCCAGCTCCACCGGGTCCACCAACGCCGCCAGGATTGCCGGCGCCGCCAGGCCCGCCAACGCCGCCGGGTCCGCCGACCCCGCCGGGACCGCCGCCTGGACGGTTTCCGCCCGCAGGCAACGTGCCAGCGCTTGCGCCGCCCGGCCTGCCGCCGGCAGGCAGCGTGCCGGCGCTTGGACCGGCACCGCCCGAAAAGCCTCCGCCGCGGTTGCCACTGAGACCGCGCGATGCACCAACGTCGCGGTTCATATTGAACCCACCGCCGCCACCGCCGCGGCTCCCGCCGGAGAACCCGCCGCTGCGCGCGCCGCCGCCGCCGCCGCCGC
>JAFAKE010000036.1 GCA_019235715.1 Vulcanimicrobiota bacterium | reverse complement strand
TGACGGTCTTGATGGGCAGGTCACGCTCGGTGCGCGGCACTTGATTTTCGTCGCCTTGTGCGGCGGCCAATCGTCGCGACGCCGCGAGTGACGAGCTGATGCCGCTGTACACGGGCCCGATCAAGCGCGCGAGCGTCCATATCGCGGCGATTCCGATCGTGCCGGCGCCGATGAAGCGCACCTTGTGGCGCCAGATGTCAAGCGCGACGTCGGCCGGTGTACCTGCGGGATGATAAAGGGCCGTCAATATCGGCGTCAGCACGCCCCAGGCGAGAACCAAGCCGGCGAGAATCGCAAGCCCGACCGAAATGCCGATCAGATAACCCGCACCGACGAGCGCGAGCGACATGCCGACGCCGAATCCGGTGGAGCTGTTGCCGATCCGGAAATAGCCTGACACTTCGTCGGTGAACACTTGCGCGGCGACGATCCACGCGTAAACGGCTGACGTTATCGCGCCAACGGTCAGCGCGATGAGCCCTAACTTATTCTCCTCGATCGCCTGCGGCGTCTCGCCGCGTGCGCCGACGCCGACCTTGAGCACTTCCGCGGCGGCCACGCCTTCCGGGAACGGCAAGTCGGATTGCACCACGAGCGCGCGGCGCAGCGGCACGCTGTACATCACGCCCAAGACGCCGCCGATCGCGCAGATCGCGAACGATTCCCAATACGGAAAACCAGTCCACCATCCGATCATCACCAAGCCCGGGAGCACGAAGATGATCGCCGACAGCGTGCCGGCCGCCGACGCGACCGTCTGCACGATGTTGTTCTCGTAGATCGTCGCGTTGCGGAACAGACGAAGGACCGCCATCGAGATGACTGCCGCGGGAATGGACGTGGCAAATGTCAGGCCGACTCTCAGGCCGAGATAGACGTTGGCGGCCGTGAAGACGAGCGTGATGACGGCACCGAGAATGATGCCGCGCCATGTGAGTTCCAAACGGCCCAAATGAACGCTCCTCCGGAGGCGAAAGCGATCCGGATGGCCGCGCTTCACTTCATGCGCATGCTGTCCCTGGGCACGCGGCGGAATGCGACGCTGATGCGTTCTCCGACAGGCGTTTTAGTCTTTGGGATGCCGTGCAGATAATTGAGGTGACTGGCGTAGCTCATGACGAGCAGGCTGCCCGGCTCGAGGTCGCGGTCCAGAATGCGGCGCGGCGTGAAAACGCTGCGGATCGTCATACGCCTCGTGGCGCCCAAGCTGACGAGCGCGACCGGCGACTGGTCGACGGCGCGCTCGACGTGATCGCCGTGCGGGGCGACGCTGTCGTTGCCGTCGCGATAGAAATTGAGGCCGGCCGAGAGAAAGGCGACGCCGCAGAACTGCTCGACCGCGGGGCGCATCGCGCGGATCGGTTCGGGCAGGTCCGCATCATCCACGCCATACGAGGCGACAAGCCGCGGCACGTCGACGATGCGATCGTACATCGGGCGGCGCTCGTTGCGCCATTGCACGCCGTCGCGCAAATGCTGGAACCACGCGGCCGACTGCTCCGGTGTGAAGAGCCCGCGCTTATACACGATGGTGCCGAGTTCGTCGTCGACCAGCGTCTCGAACTCTAGGGGAAGGGTGAATGAAAGCTGATGGGCCATGGCGCGTCGTCGCTTGAATCGGAGAGCTTCGCGAAAAGGCCTCAGCGGCCTTTTGATATGGGAACAAGAAGCGGCCTCGTGAGGCCGCTCCGCTTAGCGATACTCAGGTTTGCGAACGAGCAACGGTGTGAACGTCGATCGGATCGACCACGCGACGATGAACCAAAGGACGAGCGCGACAATCGCCTGTGCGATGCCCGCCGGAAACATCGTGACGTGGAACCACAGAATGTTCGCGAGCACCGCGGCGAGCGTTACGATGGCGAGCGGCACGTATTGGTTCGTCAGCAGGAGGATTCCGCAAATCACCTGGACGGCGGCCGGTAGATAGACGAAGTGCGACGCGTATTCGACGCTCGTGAACTGCTGTACGAACGGCGGCAGCACGGGCGGCGGCGGCATGAACAACACAAACGCGTTGAGGCCGAAGACGAAGAAGATCAACCCCAGCAGGACGCGCGCGATGTGGGCGATTATGACGCGTGCGCGCGCGCGGCGTCGCGCTGGCACCACGTTGGCATCCGGGCGCGAAGCTTCGGCATCGATGTTTCCTGAATGAAAGCGCATGAGACGATTCTCAGCCTCCCTGATCGGACTCGCCGTTCTCGCTCTGATGTGCGTTCTGCAAGTAGCGGGAAGCACGAGTCCGCTGATCCATATTTACCCGCGTGACCAAGAATTCACGCTCGCGTTGAGCGCAGCGCCCGCCGCCCTGCGTC
>JAFAKE010000012.1 GCA_019235715.1 Vulcanimicrobiota bacterium | reverse complement strand
CGTGTCGCCCAAGATCATGAACGTCGCCGTGCCCACGCCCCAGCACTCGGCGATGTTCGGGCACATCGCTTCCTGGCACACGGTGTGCAGCGCGCGATCTTTGACGATGCCGCGCAGCTTTTGATAGTTCTCGCCGCTCGGCAGCTTGACTTTAAGCCACTCCGGCTTGCGCGCGATCACGACGCGTGTGCGCTCGGCGCGCGCTCGCCCGCGGCCGGCTGCGAGACGAAGGTGAGGTCGAAATTGCGGCGCATGGCTTCCAAGAGCGGAGACTTCGCTTCTTCGACACTGACTTCCCGGCCGAGCTCGCGCGCGATCGATGTGACCGCGACGCCCGGCATGCCGCACGGATTGATGAGCTGGAAACAGCCGAGATCGGTGCAGACATCGAGCGCGAGACCGTGATACGTGACGCCGGAGCGCACGGCGGCGCCGATCGACGCGATCTTCGCACCGCGCACGAACGCGCCGGCATGATCCGCGCGCTGTTCGCCAGCGATGCCGAACGTCGCCAGCGCCTCGATGATGCTGCGCTCCATCTTGCGCACGAAGGCTTGCACTTCGCGCAAGCGCGGCAGTTTGAAGATCGGATATGCGACGAGCTGGCCTGGTCCATGGTAGGTGAGATCGCCGCCGCGCTCGATCTCATAATACTCGACGCCACGCCGGCGCAGCTCGTCTTGTGAAACGAGCAGATTTTGGCCCTTGCCGGACTTGCCCATCGTGAGCACGGGTTCGTGCTCGCAGAACAGCAGCGTGTCGAGCCTGGCGTCGGCGACGCGCTCCACGTGCACACGCAATTGAAGATCCCATGCCTGCTTGTAGCGCATGCGTCCGAGATCTTCGAATATCGCCTGCATCACGTCTTCGCGTGAACGGGCGTCGCCGGTGCGTTCGCGATGTGGATCGCGCGCCCGTGCAACACCTCGGCTGCCTCCATGATCGGTTCGGAGAACGTCGGATGCGGATGGATGGTAAGGCCGATGTCCTCAGCCGTCGCGCCCATCTCGATACCGAGCGCCGCTTCGGCGATCATCGCCTCTGCCATCGGTGAGAAGATGGCGACGCCGAGCACGAGATCGGTTTTCTTATCCGTGATGATTTTCACCATACCATCGGATAGTCCGATCGTGCGCGCACGGCCGAGCGCCGCAAGCCGAAAACGGCCGACTCCGACGTCGTAACCCGCTGCTTTGGCTTGCTCCTCCGACATACCGACGGTCGCGACTTGCGGATCGGTGTACACGCAGTTGGGCACGGCGAGCGGGTCGTACGCGGACGGCAATCCGGCGATCACTTCGGCGGCGACGACGCCTTCCTTCATCGCCTTGTGGGCGAGCAGCGGCGGGCCGGTGATGTCGCCGACCGCATAGATGTTCGGCACGTTCGTCCGGCGCGTCGCGTCGACCGGGATGAACCCACGCTCGGCTTTGACGCCCGCGCGCTCGAGCTGCAGGCTTGCGCTGCGCGGACGGCGGCCGACCGCGACGAGGATCTTCTCGAAATCCATCGGTTCTGCGATCTCGCCCTCGAACGTCACGCGCACTCTCTTGCCGATCTCTTGCGCGCGCACGGCTTTGGTTTTGAGGAAGATGTTGATGCCTTGCTTCTGCTTGAGCGTACGTACGAGCAGATTCGAGACCTCGATGTCCGTCTCAGCAAGGGCACGATCCATCATCTCGACGACGGTCACTTCTGCGCCGAGGCGTTTGTAGATCGTCGCAAATTCAAGCCCGATCACGCCGGCGCCGAGGATCAAGATGCTCTTGGGGATCTCGTTGAGCGTCACCGCGTCGTCTGAGTTGAGGATTTGGATGCTGTTTCGTTCGAAGTCAGGCAGCGCCACCGGCTCCGAGCCGGTCGCGATCACGAAGTTATCGGCGAACAGCTGCTCTGCACGCCCGTCCTGTCGCTTGACGCGCACGCTCTTGGTGTCGACGAACTCGACGTCGCCGGTGATCGCCTCGACCTTGTTCACCTTGAACAGCGTCCCGATGCCGTTGACCAGGTCGTCGATCATCTTCGACTTCCACTGGTTGAGCTTATCGAGCTTGACGTTGGGCGGTCCGCCGAAGTCAATGCCCATCGCCGCCGCCTCGTGTGCGGCCGCGATCACCTCGCCGACGTGCAACAGCGCCTTGCTCGGCATGCATCCCCAGTTAAGGCAGACGCCGCCGACCCGCTCGCGATCGATACACAGCACGCTCTTCTTGAGCTGACCCAGGCGGATCGCCGCGGTATAGCCGCCGGGTCCGCCGCCGATGACGATCGTATCGAATTTCGTCGGCGAGGCCATCGCTTAGCCCTCCATCAGCATGACGTCGGGCGCTGCCAGCGCAGAGGCGACGTCTTTGACGAATTGCGCCGCGAGCGCGCCGTCAACCACGCGATGGTCGAACGAGATCGACAGATATGTCATCTGACGGATCACGATCTGCCCGTCGCGCACGACGGGCCGCGGCTGGATCGAATGCGTGCCCAAGATGCCGACCTCCGGCCAATTGATGACGGGGAACGTGAACAGACCGCCGACCGAACCGACGTTGGTGATCGTGAAGGTACCGCCGGTGATTTCGTCATGCGCGAGTTTGCCCGCGCGCGCTTTGTCCGCAAGCTCCGCGATCTCGGCGGCGAGTTCGAAGATCGTCTTGTGGTCGGCTTGGTGAACAACAGGCACGACCAGGCCGGCGTCGGTGTTCGCAGCGATGCCGATGTTATAGTCTTTCTTGACGATGATCTCGTGCTTTTCGTCGTCGAGCGAGGCGTTCATGAATGGATGGCGCTTGAGCGCGAGGCACGCCGCTTTGACGAAAAACGGCAAGTAGGTGAGCTTAATGCCGCGTTCGGCGGCCGCTTCTTTCGCGTGCGCGCGCATCGCGACGAGCTCGCTGACATCGGCTTCGTCGACGTGCAATGTGTGCGCGGCTGTGTGCTTGCTGTGCACCATGTGATCGGCGATGACGCGACGCAGACCGCGCAGCGGCACGCGTTCGGTCTCGCCGGACGGCGCGGGCAGCGGGCGCGCAACGGGCGCGGGAGCCGTCCGCGCGGTTTGGGGCGCACCGGACGCTGGAGCGCCGCTTCCCGCAGCGGCGACGCGCTCGATGTCCTCGCGGCGAATGCGTCCGCCTTCGCCCGAACCGCGCACGCGATTGAGATCGACGCCCTTTTCGCGCGCGAATTTGCGGATCGCGGGAGCGGCAAGCGGCCGGCCTCCCGGCCCAAGGATCGCGGTTTCGGACGGCGCGACGGCGCCGGCTTGTCCGTTTCCCGCGCCGGTTGCCGCGGTCTTTGCGGCAGCAGGCTCTTGCGCGGGCGCTGCTTTGCTGGATTCTGATGCCGCCGGCTGCGCTTTCGCTGCGGTTTCGGGTTTTGCGGTGGTGGGCGCAGGCGCGGCGTGCTCGCCGAGCGTCTCACCCTCTTTGCCGAAAATCGCGATCGGCTTGCCGATGGGAACGACTTCGCCTTCTTTGGCGACTTGTTTGAGCAGAATGCCCTCGTAGGGCGACGGCACTTCCACCGTGACCTTGTCGGTCATCACCTCGACGAACGGCTGATCTTGTTTGACGTGGTCGCCTTCTTTGACGAGCCACTTGACGATCTCGCCTTCGATGACCGACTCTGCCAGCTCGGGCATCTCGTATTCAACGGGCATCTTCGTTCCTCGATTCGCGCGCGGGCGTTATTAGAAGTTGAGCGTCTTTTTGATGCCGCGCATCAGGCGCTCGACGTTCGGCATGTACGCCTTCTCGAGCGCGTATGGGAACGGCGTATCCCAGCCGGTCACGCGCACGACCGGGCCTTCCAGATGTTCGATCGCATTCTCCGCCAAGAACGCGGCGATCTCGCCCATGTAGCCGCCGATGCGCGGCGCCTCTTGCAGCAGCACCGCATGGCCGGTCTTGGCGACCGACGTGAGAATCGCGTCGGTGTCGTACGGCTGCAGCGTGCGCAAATCGATGATCTCGACCTCGACGCCCTCTTTCTCCATCTGGACGGCGCCTTCTTGAGCGAGCGGCACCATCGCGCCGTACGCGATGACGGTGACGTGCTTGCCCTCGCGCACGATCGACGCTTTGCCGAGCGGCACTTCGTACGCGCCCTCGGGCAGCTCGCTCTTCACGGTCCGATAGATCTTCTTCGGCTCCATGAATAGCACCGGATCGTCGTCGCGGATTGACGAGATCAGCAATCCCTTGGCGTCGTACGGGTTGCTGGGCGCGACGACTTTGATGCCGGGCGTGCTGACATAGTATGCTTCCGGCGACTGCGAGTGGTAACTGCCGCCGCGTACGCCGCCGCCGTACGGCGAGCGCACGACCATCGGCACCTTGAACTGACCGGCCGAACGATAGCGCAGCTTCGCCGCCTCCGACACGAACATGTCAAAGCCGGGATAGAGGAAGTCGATGAACTGGATCTCGGCGACGGGGCGCAGGCCATAGAGCGCCATGCCGATCGCCGCGCCGATGATGCCGAGCTCGGCCAGCGGCGTGTCGATGACGCGCTCCTTGCCGAACATATCGATGAGGCCTTCGGTCACCAAGAACACGCCGCCGCGAATGCCGATGTCTTCGCCGAGCGTGACGACATTGTCGTCGCGCGTCATCTCGTCGATCAGCGCCGAGCGGATGGCTTGCACCATCGTGAAGGCTTGTTTCTTCTCTGCTTGGACTGTTGCCATGATCTCTTTCGCCGCGCCTTCCTACGACACGCCGAGCTCGGCGGCGAGTTCTGCGCGTTCCGCATCAAGATGTGGAGTTCGTTTCGCGTACACGTGATCGAGCACGGTCAACGGCTCGGGCGGCGTGCTCACTTCGGCCTTGGCGAACTCGTCGGCGACTTCGGCCTTGACTTCTTCAAGCAGCTTCTGTTCTTTGGCGTCATCCCACAACTTCTTGCCGACCAAGAACGCGCGGAAGCGCGTGACCGGATCGCGCTGCGTGCGCCACATTTCGAGCTCGCCTTTCGGACGGTAGCGCGTGTCGTCGTCCGCGGATGAGTGCGGACCATAGCGATAGGTGTACGCCTCGATCAGCGTCGGCCCGTTGCCCGCGCGCGCCTTGTCGGCGGCGAGCTTGCTGACCGCGTACACGGCCAGGATGTCGTTGCCGTCGACGAAGTAGCCGTCCATGCCGTACGCGCGCGCTTTTTCTGCGATCGTTTTCGTATGCGTCTGCTCTTCGAGCTTCACCGAGATCGCGTACTGGTTGTTCTGACAGAAGAAGATGACCGGGGACCCATACACCGCCGCGAAATTGAGCCCGACGTGAAAGTCGCCTTCACTCGTGGCGCCGTCGCCGAAGTACGTGATGGTCAGGTCTTTGGTCTTGCGGTAACGCTGGGCCATCGCCGTACCGACCGCTTCTGTGATCTTGTTACCGACCGTTGACGACGGCGGCACGATGTGCAGGTCGGCGCTGCCGCTGCCGTGCGGCATCATGCGGCCTTGCGTCGGATCGAGCGTGCGGCCAAGCACGTGCGCGAACCACTGCGCTGCTTTGAGGCCCTTGACGAGTTGACTGCCCTGCGAGCGATGGTCGCCGTAGATCCAATCATTCTTGGTGAGGACGAGCGCGCTGCCGACCTGCGATGCTTCCTGACCGGCGACCTGCGCATAAAATCCCGCGCGGCCTTGGCGCACGAGGATATAGCCGCGGTCATCGACGGCGCGCACGAACACCATCCAGCGATACATCACCAGCAACTGCTCGTTGGTCAGTCCGAGCGAGCCGATGTCGCCGGCGGGTTTGCCGTCGTATTCTAAGAACTTGATGGGGGTGTCGGTGAAGGGCTTGATGTCCATGGGAAAAGGGGTTGCCTCCGCAACATTGGGCTCGCGACAGGGCTATTTTGTCGCTTTCGCCCTTCTTTGGATATCGACCATTCCCTCCGCTTGATGGAAAGCTGCGCAAACACGCGCGCCGGAGGTCGACTTGATTGCGCCATCATATCCCTCTGTTGAATTCTTCTTTTCGCTGCGCGGGAGATAGACCATTAAACTGACGCCGTTCGCCTTCAACAAGCTTTCGGTCGGCTTGTATCGCAACTCGATGAGCCCGCCGCTCGATCCGGGCGTGCAAGGCGATCTGCTGCGCGAACTGCGCCACGAGTATCCGTCGCTCACGCAGATCCCCAACGGCGTGCTCTTCAGCGATCCCGCGAAGGGCCGCGCGATGATCATCGACCAGACGCACGTCGAAGCATCCGAGAACAGTCCGAACGTGGCGCCCGCGGCGCTCGACCGTCTCGTGACAGCCGTACGCGTGACGGTGCCCGTGATCGATTTTTCTCCGCCCTACCGCGTGCGCGTCGAGGGAGCCGGAACCGTGCAGGCGCTTGAGGGCGTCAATCCGGCGCAAGTCCTGCTTGCGCACGCGCCGCCGCACACGGGCTGGGGTCAGATCGGCGGACGGTGCACGCACTCGTGCCTGCGTTATCTGTTCACCGACGACGCCGGCATTCAGCGCGACGTGCACGTCGAGCCGCTGTTCGCGCAGCCCGACAAGTTCTACGTGATGGCCGTGTCGATCAACGGCTCGGGCGGCGTTGACTCTTTGGATGACGCGATGGACCAAGTCTATCGAGAGGTGGACGTCATCGAACGGCTGGGCAACCGGATGGTTTCCGACCTCGTCGAACGGGCGTGAGCTGGTACGCAATCGCGGCCGGGGTCGGCGTCGTTCTCGCCGCCTTTATCACCGATTGGGTTGTGAGATGGGTCCGCACGCGCAAATCGCGCTGACGCGCGTTAGACTTTGAACAACTCGATCGGCTTTGCGCCGGTGTACATCACGACGCCCTTCGTTTCGGTATACAAGTCAAGCGTCTGCATCGCGAGCTCGCGCCCGAAACCGGATTGCTTGTAGCCGCCGAAGGGCACGCCGGGGATGATCGAGATCGGCGAGTTGATGGCGACGCCCCCTGACTTGAGCCCGCTCGCGACCCGCTGTGCGCGGCCCGCATCGCGCGTCCACACCGACGCCGCGAGTCCATAGATCGAGTCGTTTGCGAATGCCAGCGCTTCGGCCTCGTCTTTGAACGTCGTCACGACGGCGACCGGTCCGAAGATCTCTTCCTGCGCGACGCGCATCGAGTTTTGGACTTTGTCGATCACCGTCGGTTTCAAGAAATTGCCTGACGCCAGCGCGCCGTCCGGACGCGTGCCGCCGCACGAGATCGTCGCGCCCTCCTGCGCCGCGATGCCGACATAGCCTTCGATCTTCTCCAGCTGGCGCTTCGAGATGATCGCGCCGACGTGCGTCGCAGGGTCGAGTGGATCGCCGACCTTGAGCGCTTGCGCTTTGGCGACGAACTTGCGCATGAAGTCTTCGTAGACGCGCTCGTGCAGCAAGATGCGAGAACGCGCGTCGCATGATTGCCCGGCGTTGTAGTAGATAGCGTGCAGCGCGCCCGCAACCGCGGCGTCCACATCGGCGTCTTCGAACACGAGATTCGGCGATTTGCCGCCGAGCTCGAGCGTCAACCGCTTGATCGTGCCCGCGGCCAGCTCCATGATCGTGCGCCCGGTCGACGTCTCGCCGGTGAACGCGACTTTGTCGACGTCGGGATGCGCCGCAAGATGCGCGCCGATCGTCGCGCCGGGTCCGGGCAGCACGTTGACGACGCCGGGCGGGCAGCCCGCTTCGAGACAGATCTGTCCGAGCAGAACCGCAGTGATGGGCGTCGGGCTTGCGGGCTTGAGGACGATCGTGCAGCCGGCCGCAAGCGCGGGCGCGACCTTCCACGAGGCCATGAGCAGCGGGTAGTTCCACGGGACGATCTGCGCGCAGACGCCGACCGGTTCTTTGAGAGTATAATTGAAGAAATTCGGCGGCGCCGGTATGGTGTCGCCGGTCAGTTTGGTCACGGCGCCGCCGTAGAACTCGAAGTCCTCGATCACTTGGCCTATCTCAGCCTTGGCGCCCGCGATCGTCTTACCGCTGTTGAGCACCTCGATACGCGCGAGATCGTCGATCCGCTCGCCGATCAGCGCCGCGATCTTGAACAGCACGCGCGCGCGGCGCGCGGGCGGCATCGTCTTCCACTTGCCGTCGAGCGCTTTGCGGGCCGCTTGCACGGCGAGATCGGCATCGTGAATACCTGCAGAGGCGACGTCGGCGATCTTCTCGTTCGTCGCCGGATTGATCGCATCCATCGTCGCGCCGCTTTGCGCTTTGACGGATTCGCCGTTGATCAGAAGATCGTACGTCTTGGTTTCGAGGACGGTCGCCATGCAAATCTCCGTTGTGGGCGTCTATGGACGTTCGATGATCGTCGCGACGCCTTGGCCGACGCCGACGCACATCGTCGCGAGTCCGCGCTTGGCATCGCGCGCCTGCATCGCGTGCAGCAGCGTTACCAGGATGCGTGCGCCGCTGCACCCCAGCGGATGGCCGAGCGCGATCGCGCCGCCATTGACATTGACGCGCTCAGGCGGAATCTCGAGCTCGCGCACGCACGCGAGCGATTGCGATGCGAATGCTTCATTCAATTCGATGAGGTCGATGTCGTCGATGCGCAGGCCCGCGCGCGCAAGCGCCTTCTGGGTCGCGGGAATCGGACCCAGTCCCATGTAGTTCGGATCGACGCCCGCCACTGCGCTTGTCACGATGCGGGCGAGCGGCTGGATCCCGCGGCGCGTTGCTTCTTCCGCCGTCATGAGCACGACGCCGGCCGCACCGTCGTTGATGCCGCTCGAATTGCCCGCGGTCACCGTTCCGCCTTCGCGGAAAGCGGGCTTGAGTTTGGCGAGCTGTTCGAGCGTCGTGTCCGGCCGCGGATGCTCATCTTCCAGAAAAACCTGCGCCGCGCCGTTCTTGGCTTTGCCGTTGCGCGGCAGCGGCACGCCGACCAGCTCAGCGGCGAACGCACCGCTGCGTTGCGCAGCGCCCGTCTTGCGCTGGCTCGCTAGCGCGAACTCATCCTGCTCTTGCCTGCCGATGCGATACTTGGTCGCCACGTTCTCCGCGGTCTCGCCCATTGAAATCGGCGGATATCCGCGCTGCGTGAGCACGGGGTTGTACATGCGCGCGCCCAGCGTCGTGTCGTACAGTTGCGGCCCGCGCGCGAATTCTGCTTCGGGCTTGGGCATGACGTATGGCGCGCGTGTCATGCTCTCGACTCCGCCCGCGATGAAAATATCGCCGGTGTCCGCAGCGATAGCCTGCGAGGCGAAGTTGATCGCCTGCAGCCCGGACGCGCACAGGCGATTGATGGTGACGCCTGCGACGGAGTCCGGAAAACCAGCTGCGAGCACCGACATGCGCGCGACGTTGCGATTGTCCTCGCCCGCCTGGTTGCTGCAGCCCCAGACGACGTCCTCGACATCGATCGCTTCGACGCCGGCGCGCCGGCACAATTCGTTCAACACGATCGCCGACATGTCGTCGGGACGCACGTGGCGCAGCGAGCCGGCATATTTGCCGATCGGCGTGCGCGCGGCGGCGACGATGACGACTTCTCGCATGGGCTCCTTAGGAGTTGGTCGGAAGGGTAGGGAACGACATTTCGTGGCCGACGTCGTCAAGACCCGCCGCATCTATGAAGGCCGCGTGCTCAACGTGCGCGTCGATGACGTCACGTTGCCGAACGGACGCACGGCTGCGTTTGAAATCGTCGAGCACAACGGCGGCGTGTGCATCGTCGCGCAGCCCACGCCGGACACGATCGTCCTCGTGCGCCAATACCGGCCCGCGACCGGACGCACGCTGCTTGAAGTACCCGCCGGGAAACTTGAGAGCGGCGAGGATCCGCTTAAGTGCGCGCGGCGCGAACTTCTCGAGGAGACCGGCTACCGCTGCTCGCGCTTGCGCCGCTTATGGTCTTTCTACACAGCGCCCGGCTTTTGCAGCGAGTTGCTGCATCTCTTCGTCGCCGAAGGACTGACGGCTGGGCAGGCGCAGCCCGAACAAAACGAGTCGATCGACGTCGAGATCATGGACGTCGAAAAGGCGTGGGCGATGGTCGAGCGCGATGAGATCCCCGATGCGAAGACGCAGATCGCGCTCTCCTGGGCGCGATGCAAATAGGTAGCGCTCGCGAAATCTTCGTCTATCGGTGCGGGTAACGCCGCCACCATTGAAACGCGATCCAGCCAAGCCCAAGTATGACGAAGCCGATCGTCCACGCATCCCAGGA
>JAFAKE010000044.1 GCA_019235715.1 Vulcanimicrobiota bacterium | reverse complement strand
CGAGCGATACGAAGTAGAGCACCTGTAAAAGCGTCTGTGCAATGGCCGCAAGGTAGGTCATCGCGGCTGCACCGAGCACCGCCTGCGCCCCCGGCATCTCTTCCGCTGACAGCACGCCGTTGGCTTGTAGCATATGCAGCGCGCGGCTGCTCGCGTTGAGCTCGACCGGCAGCGTGACGAGGGCGAAGATCGCGCTCGCGCTGAACAAGAAGATGCCGGCCCAGATGAGACCGGTGCTCGCCAGGAAGAGGCCGACGATGAAGATGATCGGGCCGATCGCCGCGCCCACCTTGACGGCAGGCACTATCGCGCTGCGCAGTTTCATAGGCGTGTAGCCTTCGACGTCTTGAATGGCGTGCCCGAATTCGTGCGCGACGACCGCGACCGATGCGACGGAGTTCTGCACCGAGCTCTGCGAGAGGCACATCGTTTTGCGGCTTGGATCGTAATAGTCGGTGAGCATCCCGGGGATGCTGGCGACTCCGAAGCGATGGCCGGTGCGCTCCATCAGCAGCTCTGCTGTTTGCGCGCCGTTGATGCCGCTTGAGGTCGGCACGCGCGCGTAGCGACTGAAGGTGCTCGTCACGCGCCATTGCGCCCATAGGCCGAAGAGCAACGCGGGCAGCATGTAGATGAAGTAGGTCGGGTCGAAGCCGTAATACATGGGCGCTGGGCCTTCGCGTGCTTGCGCGCGCGCGCCTACCGCCTTAGAATGGGGTTATGCGCAATATCTCTTTGAACGCATCTGGTCTTTGCGCTGCGGTGGCGCTTGCGATGGCGCTCGCTATTCCCAAAAACGCTCTGGCCGCATGCGCATCGCCGGGCAAGCCCGTCACGATTTCGCAAGCGCAGTACGGACCGGATACGACGTTCGAAGCGCTCGATGCATATCTGCCGGCCGGGACCTCGTCCGAACCGCTGATCCTGTTCGTGCACGGCGGCCGCTGGACGAGCGGTGACAAGGCGCAATATCGCGAGCTCGGACAGACGTACGCGGCCTGCGGCATCGCGTTTGCGGCGCTGAACTATCATCTCGCACCGGCACATGCGGATGCCCAAGCCGGCGACGTCGACAAGGCTGTCAAATGGGCGCTCGACAATGCTGCCGTGAAGGGGTATGCACGCACGAAAATATTCTTGATGGGTCACGGAGCGGGCGCCGAACTCGCAAGCCTGGCAGCACTCGATCCCAAGCTCATGTCTGACGGCGGCGTGCCCGCGCGCTCGATCGCGGGCGTCATCGCGCTGGACAGTCTTGTGTACGATCCCTCACACAGCGCAAGTGCGGCGGCGGCGAACCCCAACCACTTCAGTTCATTCGTCGCCGCGTTCGGCTCCGATCCCGCGCAGTGGAAGCAGTACGACTGCTCGCAATTCGTCAAGGGTGGCGAACCACCGTTCCTTGTCGTGCACGGCGTCGACGACTATCTTGCAAGCGCCGCTGAATCAGCGGATTTCGTGGACGCGTTGACTCGCGCACACGATAAAGTGTCGTATCTCGAACCGGCCGGCTCCGATTTCAGCGGCGTGCTCGTCAACATGGTGCGCAGCCCGAACGATCCGGTGCTCGCGGCGGTCGTGCGCTTCGTCAACGGTCCGTGACCGCGGTCTTGCTCGCCGCCATGATGTTCGAAGGGACCATGTCGTCGCCGTGCCCCAAGATCCCGCACCACGTACAGGTAGCGACGTCGTTCTATGCGGGCCACGACGACGCCCAAGCGCTCGATCTGTACACGCCCGCCGGAGTGCAAAACGCGCCGCTCGCCGTCTACGTGCACGGCGGCGCATGGGTCAGCGGCGACAAGAGCGATTACGTCCAACTCGGACAAGCGCTTGCGCGCTGCGGCATTGCAGCGGCGATCGTCAATTACCCGCTCGCGCCGCAAACGCCCGCGGCCCAGCAAGCAGCGTTGCTCGGCCAAGCGGTGCAGTGGCTTGGTCACAATACGCAACGCTTCGGATACGATGCGAGACGAATGGTTCTGATCGGCCACTCAGCCGGAGCGCAGTTGTGCTGGTACGCGGTTGTCCACGGCATTATCGCGCGGCAAGCGGTGGCCGGCGTGATCGCGATCGGCGCGGTCGGCATCGATCCGAGCCGGGACGTCGATGACCTGGATCCGCAGTATCGGTCCATCTACGCGCCCGCGTTCGGCGACGATCGCGCGCATTGGCCGGAATTCGACATCGGTCCGCAGCTGCGCGCGGGCGAACCGCCGTCGCTGGTAATCCACGGGCAAGCTGACTTCATGGCGCCCGAAGCGATTTCTCGCCAGCTCTACGACCAGCTCAAAGGCGCGGGTAACGCCGTGCAGTTCCTACGGCCGCCCGGCAAGGGACATTGGGACTTGATCGAGTCGCTCAGTGCGCCGGGCGACGATACTATGATCGCGATCGAACGCTTCATCCTCAGTCTTCCGTAAGACGACGCTCATCGTATCGTCAAGGGCCTCTCACGGCACCTTAACCACAGCGACATCTGCAATCCGTTACAACGATAGTAGCTATGTTGCAGCTCGCCGTCCACCTCAACGACTCGTGGCTTCGCTGGAAAAGCGCTCTGGCGATCGCCTACTTCGCGACGCTGCTCGTGCTCGGCATCACCAAATAGAAAAGACCCGGCCGCTGGGGCCGGGTCTCCATCCGTTCTCGGGTCTTAGTACGCTGAGCGCTGCTTTTGGAAGCAGTCGCGGCAGTACACGGGCTTGTCGCCGCGCGGCTGGAATGGCACTTCGGCCACGCCACCACACGCAGAGCAAGTCGCCTTGAACATCTCGCGCGGGCCGCTGCTGTAGCCGCGGCTTCCGCCGCCGCCACCGCCGGAACCCATGCGGCTGGCCTTGCGCGCCTGCCGGCAATCCGGGCAACGGCTCGGCTTGTTCTGAAACCCTTTCTGCTCGTAGAACTCCTGTTCGCCTGCGGTAAACGTGAACTGATTGCCGCAGTCGACGCAGGTGATGAGTTGATCGGTATACACGAAGTTTGAAACTCCCCTTGGTGCGCTGTCAGACTCTGACAATGCACGCGTCAGTAGTTGAATCGTTTCGGTGTCCGGTTTCTTCTGACGATCGCGAAGAGGAGCTATTTCCTGATTCGACGCCCTGGCAGAGTCCCTGACTTTCCAAAACCTCAGCTATCTTATCAAAACGGAGGCCGCCATTCAAGCCTCCGGGACCCCGAGGGCGCCGCAAATGGGCCGAAGAACGAGACGCATCCGGCCGTCGAGAAGGTGGACGCGCGATGTCGAGAATCGTTCATTTCGAGATCAACGCTGATAAACCAGAGCGCGCCGCCGCATTCTATCGCGACCTTTCGGCTGGAAAATCAATAAATGGGGCTCAGGCACGATGGACTACTGGATCGTCGATACCGGCGATCAGGCCCCGGCATCAACGGCGGCTTGCTCAAGCGCTCGCATGCCAACTACTCGACCGTGAACACGATCAACGTCGAAGACGTCGACGCAACGCTGTATAAGGTGAAGGTGGCCGGCGGTCCGGTGG
>JAFAKE010000096.1 GCA_019235715.1 Vulcanimicrobiota bacterium | reverse complement strand
GCACAGGCCGCGCTGCTGCTGCTCAATCTTGCTTCTGCGAACGCGCTCTTATTCGCGATCAACGCGATTCCGGGCTATCCGATGGACGGCGGCATGGTGTTGCGCGGCTTGCTGTGGCGTTTTTCCGGCAATGTCGTCGCCGCGACGCGTCGCGCCGCGACGGCCGGTAAGGCGTTCGCGTACGTGATCGCCGGTGCGGGCGTGTGGCTGTTGCTGCGCGGCGACGTCAACGTCATCGCCGGGATGTGGGTCGTCCTCATCGGCTGGCTGCTCGCCGGCCTTGCCGAAAGCGCGTACCGCGCGATCATCATGCGCACCGCGCTCGAAGGACTGACCGTCAAGGATCTTTGCGCGCGCGATGTGCCGGTGCTGCAGACTTCGGATTCGGTCGCCGCGGGCGCGGCGGTGCTGCGCGGCGGCGCCTCATCGCGCGTCATCGCCGTGATGTTCGGCGAGCGGCTCGCCGGGCTGGTCTCCGACGTCGACGTCGCACGCGTGCACCAAAGCGACGCGGAAAACACGTCGATCTCGGTCATCATGTCGCGTACCGGCAATCTGCCCGCGTTTGAAGCGGACTGCGACGCCGCAGCGCTCATCAGCGCCGTGCCGGCGAGCGCGCTGCGCTGCGTCGTCGTCGTCGACGAACTCGGCGAGTATATCGGCCTCGTGCGTCAGGAAGACATGACGCGCTACGTCGAGATGATCGAAGCGCTGGGCAACTCCAATGCGATTTCGCTGGCGCAGCTCAAGCGGCTGATGCCGGGCGCGCGCAGCAGCGAGCCGACAGCCACGCCGGCCGACAAGCCGCTCTAACGCAAAGCGTGCGCGTCGCGTCGAGTCGCAGCGCAGAGCTGTTCGCGCGCGCGCAGCGCGTCATTGCGGGCGGCGTCGATTCGCCGGTGCGCGCGGGCGCTTCGATGGGCGCGCCGCCGCCCGTTCTCTGCAACGCGCGCGGAGCCCACATCTGGGACGTCGACGGCAACGAATACGCCGATTATGTCTGCGCCTATGGTCCCGTGCTGCTCGGTCATGCCCATGACGCGCTGACCAGCGCCGTCGATGCCGCACTGCAGCGCGGCGCGGTCTTCGGCGCGACGCATCCCGATGAGATCCGTTTGGCCGAGCGCATCCGTGCGATGATGCCGGGCATGCAACTCATGCGCCTCGTCAACACAGGCACCGAGGCGTGTATGAGCGCGGTGCGCGTCGCGCGCGCGTTCACGCGTCGCGAGCGCTTGGTGCGTCTGCGCGGCTGCTACCACGGTCACGTCGACGAGATGATCTTCTCCGCCGGCGCATCGTCGAACTCGACGCCGACCATCGAATGCGGGGTGACGCAGGCGACGGTCGCGGGCGTCACCATCGTGCCGTACAACGATCTGGCGGCCCTCGAAGCAGCGCTGCGCGAAAACGTTGTCGCCGCGGTCATCCTGGAACCGGTGGCCGCGAACATGGGGCTCGTACTGCCTGGCGACGGGTACCTGCTGGGGGTGCGCGCGGCCTGCGACCGCGCCGGCGCGCTGCTGATCTTCGACGAAGTGATCACGGGCTTTCGCCTCGGTCCAGGCGGCGCGCAAGAACGCTACCGCGTGCGCTCAGACCTGACGTGCGTCGGCAAGACATTGGGCGGCGGGCTGCCGATCGCGGCATTCGGCGGTCGCGCCGACGTCATGGCCGTGCTTGCGCCGCAGGGCGCTGTCTTCCAAGGCGGCACGTTTTCCGGAAACCCGGTCTGCGTCGCTGCCGCGCACGCGCTCCTCGATACGCTCGAGCGCGACCGCGGACTGTACGACCGGCTCGATTCGCTCGGGCGGCGGCTCGCCGGTGGCGCGCGCGCAGCTATCCGCGAGGCCGGACTCCACTATCCGGTCGTGCAGCTTGGCTCGATGGTCGATTTCGCCTTCAGAGCGGGCAGCGCGCCGCGCAACTATGACGACGCTGTGCAAGCCGACGGCGCTGCGTACGCGCGCTATTATTGGAAGATGCTGGAGCGCGGCGTTCTGCTGCCGCCTTCAAAGATGGAAGTGATGTTCCTGACCGCCGCTCACACCGATGAAGACATCGACGACACCGTCGCGGCGATGCGTGATGCGCTCCGCATTTGAGCGGCGCGCAGCTCACTTCTTCTTTGACAGTTCGTTTCTGGAAAGCTCGCGCAGTTTGAAGCGCTGGATCTTTCCGGTCGCCGTCTTGGGCAGTTCGTCGAGGAAGTGCAGCTCGCGCGGGTATTTGAACTGCGCGAGGCGATCTTTGACGAAGACCTGCAGCTCGCTCGCCAATCCATCTGACGGAGCTTGGCCGCGTCGCAACACGACATAGGCGACGGGCTTGATAAGGTCGTGCTCATCCGCGACACCGACGACGCCCGCTTCAAGGACGGCGGGATGTTCGATAAGCGTGCTCTCGACTTCGACGGGCGACACCCATTGGCCGCCGACCTTGAGCATATCGTCGCTGCGCCCGGCATACCAATAGTAGCCATCCTCATCGAGCCGATACGTGTCGCCCGTGTCAAGCCACTCGCCCAAGAACGTCGCCTTCGTTTTCTCGTGGCGGTTCCAATAACCGGCCGCGATGCTGTCGCCGGCGATCTGCAAACGACCGGTCGCTCCGACGGGCACGTCGTTTCCATCCGCGTCGACGATGCGCGCGTCGTAGCCCTCGACGATCTGACCTGACGAGCCGGGCTTGATCGCGCCCGGACGGTTGGAGATGAACATGTGCGCCGCTTCCGTCGAGCCGATGCCGTCGATGATGTCGAAACCAAACGCCGCTTTCCAGCGCCGGTAGATGTCGGCGGGCAGCGCTTCGCCGGCGGAGACGCCCAAGCGCACGGACGACAGATCGAAGCGCGCGGGCCCGTCGGCGACGTCAAGCATTGCGGCATACGCGGTGGGCACCGCATAGAAGATCGTCGGTTTCGATGTGGCGGCAAGTTCGAGCACGACTTCAGGCAGCGGCCGGCCTGGATGGAGAATGGTCGTCGCGCCGACGCCGAACGGAAAATAGAGCGCGTTGCCGAGGCCGTATGCGAAGAAGAGCTTGGCCACCGAAAACGTGCGGTCGCTTTCGTTGATGCCTAGCACGTGCTTGCCGAACGTTTCGCAGCAGAAAGCCATGTCGTGGTGCAGGTGGATCGTGCCTTTAGGAAATCCGGTGGTCCCCGAACTATAGAGCCAGAACGCAGCGTCATCTTTGCTGGTCGCGTAGGCGGTGAACTCCGGCGACGCGGCGGCAAGCACTTGGTGAAAATCGACGAGCGCGACGGGCGCGCCGGCCGGCATACCAGTGCGCGCGTCGTCGACGATGGCGACGACGCTGAGATGATGCAGCTCGCCGACGATCGGCGCGACCGACGGCCACAGCGCGGTGGACACGACGAGCACGCGCGCACGGCTATCCTCAAGCATGTAGCGGTAATCGTGCGGCTTGAGCAGCGTGTTGGTGGGGACGGCGATCGCGCCCAGCTTCATCGCGCCAAAAAAGCAGCTGATGAAGTCGGGGCAATCGGGCAGCAGGATGGTGACGCGCTGTTCGAGCCCGAGACCCAGCGACCCAAGCGCATTCGCGCAACGGTTGACGCCGGCGAGAACGTCGCCGTACGTCAGACGCCGCTCGCCGAACTCGACGGCGACCTTGCAGGCGCGCCCCTGCTCCACGTTGCGGTCGACGAAATACTGCGCCGCGTTGAACGACTCGGGCACGTGCGCGACGGCTGCCATCTTGCCTCCTTGCCGGCGAGGGCAGGTCGCATCCTGCGCCGGCGCGTAGCTATCCGCCATTCATCGGGTCCGCAAGAAAGGCGTCAAGCAGATGCACCGCTCTATTCGTGCGTTCTTCCTCATTTCTTCCGCCGCGTTGTTGCTCGGCGGCTCAATCCCGGGGCCGGCGCGCGCTGCAAGCGGCGAGGCTGCGATCGGCGCCGTCCTTGACATCAGCGGTTCGGCCGGCGCGTACGGCGACGGTCAGAAGAACGGCCTGCAGCTCGGACAAGACTACGTGAACAAGAACGGCCGCGTGCACATCGCGTTCGACATCGAAGATGCGGCCTCGCAGAAGGCGCAGGCGGTCAATTTGTTCCAAAGTTTCACCACGGGCGGCAAGGTCGGCGCGATCGTCGGACCGACGCTTTCGAGCGAAGCGTTCGCGGCCGATCCGATCGCGGTCAGCGCGGGCATGCCCGTGCTCGGCATCTCGAATACCGCCAACGGCGTGACCGCGATGGGCCCGTGCGTCTTTCGCAATTCGCTCACCGAAGCGGCGGTCGTGCCGCATGCGCTCAAGGCTGTCATCGCGCGCTATAAGGTCAAGACGGCAGCGATCATCTATGGCAACGACGATGCCTTCACGAAGACGGATTACGAAGTCGCGAAGTCGGCGCTCGACGCCCAACACATCAAGATCGTATCGACGCAGACCTTCTCGAAAGGCGACGTCGACTTCCAAGCGCAGCTCACCAGCATCAAGGCCGCCAATCCGGACCTGGTGTTCGTCGGCGCGCTCGCGGTTGAGGCCGGCCACATCGTCGCCGATGCGCACACGCTTGGCATCAAAGCGAATATCGTCGGCGGCAACGGTTTGAATTCGCCGCAGGTCTACAGCTTGTCGGGCGGCGCGGCCGAAGGCGTCGTGGTCGGCGCGGCGTGGGCCATCGGCGCGCAGACGCCAGGCAACCTGGATTTCGTCCAGGCGTATCGCGTGCGCTTCCTCAAAGATCCCGATCAGTTCGCGGCGCAGGCATTCGCGGCGGCGCAGATCATGGAAAACGTTTTGAGCGCGGCCAAGTCGTTCTCACCCAGCGACGTGTGCAGCGCGATGAAGACGATGAAGCCTGTGAACACCGTGCTGGGCACGTTCTCGTTCACGTCGAATCGCGATGCGAGCGGCGACGGGGTGGTTCTCACCGTCCATAATGGCAAGTTCGTAGGCTTCTAAACGACAAAGCGCGTGCTGATCCAACAACTCGTCAATGGGTTGTTCATCGGCAGCGTGTACGCGCTGTTCGCGCTCGGCTACACGTTGATCTTCGGCGTGCTCGACATCCTCAATCTCGCACACGCCTCGATTTTCATGCTCGGTGCGTTCACCGCGCTCGTGCTCGTGCTCAAGGGTGTGCCGCTGCTCGTCGCGATCGCCGGGGGCGCGCTCGCCGGCGGTTTGCTCGGCGTGCTGCTCGATCGCGTCGCCTTCTGGCCGTTGCGCCGGCGCCAGGCCGGACCGCTCGCGCCGCTGATCTCCAGCATCGCGGTCGGCATGATCTACGTCGGCGCCGCGAACGGCATCTTCGGTCCGGACGTGCGCCACTTCCCATTCGACGTCGTGCGCACGCCGACGATCACGCTTGGGCAGGCGACGTTCACGCTCGCGCAGCTCGCGATCTTCCTTGGCAGCCTTGCGCTGATGGTCGCGCTGCAAGCGCTGCTTCGTTACACGCGTTTCGGCGCAGCCGTGCGCGCGGTCGCAGAAAATCCGCGCGCCGCGCAGCTGGTCGGCATCGATCTCGAAGCCGTCTATGCCCAGACCTTCTTCATCGCATCTGCGTTGGGCGCCGTTGCCGGCATTTTGTTTGCGCTGAACTTCAACGCCGTCAGTTCGGTGATGGGTTCGAGCGTCGAGCTGAAGGGCTTGGCGGTCATCATCCTGGGCGGCATGGGTTCGATTCCCGGATCGCTGCTCGGCGGTCTGCTGATAGGACTGTCAGAAGACCTGTCCGTGGCGTATTTGAGCTCGAATTTCCGCGACGCCATCGTCTTCGCGATCTTGTTCCTCGTGCTCATCATCCGTCCGACCGGACTGCTCGGGCAGCGCGGCTTTCGCTCCGCCTAGCGCATGCACGAGCTCGTCGCCGCCTATCACGCGCATTCGGCGCTGCTCAACGAGATCGGCATCAACGCACTGCTCGCGCTCTCGGTCTGGGTCACGCTTGCCTGTGGCCAGCTGTCGCTCGGCAACATGGGCTTCATGGCGATCGCCGCTTATGCGTCCGTGCTGCTCGTCACGCGCGGGCACTGGCCGTTCTTTGGCGCCGCGCTGACCGGAGCGGCGATGGCAGCCGCCGCCGGACTGCTGCTCGGCTGGCCGGTGCTGCGTTTGCGCGGGGTCTTCTTGGCGATCGCGACGATCGGCTTCGGCGAGATCGTGCGCATCTTCGCGATCAATCTGCCGTTCACGGGCGGCGCGGAAGGCATCGCAGGCATCCCGCAGCTGGTGACGACGGCGATCATCTACAGCTCGCTCGCGCTGATCGCGTTCTTGTTGTGGCGGCTGACGCGCTCACGCGCAGGACGTGCATTCGCGGCGATCGCGCAAGACGAGGTCGCCGCTTCGGGCCTGGGCATCAATCCCGCTGCGTACAAATTGGCGGCGTTCGCGATCGGCGCGTTCATCGCGGGCTATGCCGGCGCACTGGCAGCGTTCTCTTCATTTTTCATCAGCCCGAGCGACTACAGTTTCGGGCGCGCCGTCGACGTGCTCGCGTTCGCCGTCGCCGGCGGCATCGGTTCGGTCGCGGGACCGATCGCAGGCGCTGCGCTGCTCACGCTGCTGCCCGAGTGGCTGCGCTTCTTGCAGAACTATCGCGATGTCGTCAACGGCGCCATTTTGCTGCTTGTCATCATCTTCTTACCGCAGGGCGTGTGGTCGATCGTGCGCCGGCGCAGCGCGCGATGATCTCGCTCGATGCCGTGACCAAACAATATGGCGGCGTGCACGCCGTCAAAGAGCTTACACTTGAGATCCCGGAGCGCATGCTGTTCGGCCTGATCGGGCCCAATGGCGCCGGCAAGACGACAGCGCTCAACTTGATCACCGGCTTAGCGGCGCCTACGCGCGGCACCATTTCGCTCGACGGCCGGCGGCTCGACCGCCGTAAACCATATGAGATCGCGGCGCTAGGCGTCGCGCGCACGTATCAGACATCGCGGTTGTTCCCGTACATGACCGCTTTGGAGAACGTCGTCGTCGGCATGCACGTGCACGCGCGCGATTCGTTGGTGGGCCAGCTCGCCGGCTGGCCGCCGGCCATCGCGCAGGCGCGCGCCTTGCGTACGCGCGCGCGCGAATTGCTGGGCGAACTTGGCTTGTCCGAGCGAGCGGACGCCGTGGCGCGCAGTCTCGCCGCCGGCGAGCAGCGGCGCGTAGAACTCGCGCGCGCGATCGCAGCGCAGCCGCGCGTGCTGCTGCTCGACGAGCCGGCAGCCGGCCTCAATCCCGTCGAAACGGAGCGTTTACGGGATGAGATCGTGCGCCTCGTGCGCGAGCGCGGCATCGGCGTACTGCTCGTCGAGCACGATATGGCGCTCGTGATGTCCGCGTGCGAGCGCATCGCGGTGCTCGACTTCGGCGAGAAGATCGCCGAAGGCAGCCCCGCGCAGATCCGCAACGATCCAAAGGTCATCGAAGCCTACCTTGGAGTGGAGAACAGCGCGTGAACGGCGACGCGGCTGCGCGACCGCTGCTTGCGATCGGCGGATTGCGCGCCGGCTACGGCCGCGTCGAGGCCATTCACGGCATCGATCTGGAGTTGTCCGAAGGACGCGTCGCGACGATCATCGGCGCGAACGGGGCGGGCAAGACGACGACGCTGCTCGCGTTGTCCGGCGTTATAACACCGATGGCGGGCACGATCGAGTTTGCCGGCAAGCGCATCGACGGGCGCGCGCCGCACGAAATCGTCGCGGCCGGGCTGATCCAGG
>JAFAKE010000059.1 GCA_019235715.1 Vulcanimicrobiota bacterium | reverse complement strand
GTGCACGCGGATTCCATCGATTTCGCGAAGACCGAAGCGCAGCCGCCCAGCGATGTACCGCTGATGTTCTCGTATCGCAGCGCGCCGCGCTTTCCGGGTCCGCAGCTTGCGTGCCACATCACCGCGACCAACGCGCGCACGCACGCGCTGATCCGCGCGAATCTGCATCGTTCGCCGATGTACGGTCTGGGCGTTATCGAAGGAGTTGGACCGCGCTATTGTCCGTCAATCGAAGACAAAGTGATGAAGTTCGCGCACAATCCGTCGCACCAGATCTTCCTCGAGCCCGAAGGCTGGGATACGAAATGGGTATACGTCGGCGGGTTTTCAACGTCGTTGCCCGCAGAGGTGCAACTCGACATGCTGCATACCTTGCCGGGCCTTGAGAAAGCCGAGATGTTGCGCGCCGGCTACGCGGTCGAGTACGATTTCGTGCCGCCGACGGAATTAGATGCAAGCCTTGAGACGCATAGGATTCCCGGCCTGTTCCACGCCGGCCAAGTCAACGGCACGTCGGGCTACGAAGAGGCCGCGGCGCAAGGCATCGTCGCTGGAATGAACGCAGCGCGGCGCGCACAGAGAAAGCCAGCGCTAACGCTCTCCCGCGCGAGCTCGTATATCGGCACGCTGATCGACGATCTCATCACCAAAGGGGCGCCCGAACCATACCGCATGCTCTCGTCGCGTGCCGAGCACCGCCTCTTGCTGCGCCACGACAACGCGGACGAACGGCTCACGCCGATCGGTCGCGAGATCGGTCTCGTGGACGATTCAGCCTGGGCGTCCTACGAGGCGCGCATGCACGTACTGGCCGCCGAGCGGCGCCGCCTCGAGGAGACGAAAGCACCAGCCGAACTTCTTTCCCGTTACAATGCCGGCCCGGGAACGACGCTCGCGGCGCTCCTTCGCCGGCAAGACACGAGCTATGAAGGCGTCACAGGCGAAGGCGGCGTCGACCGGGAGCTCGGCGACCGTTTGACGACGTCTGTCCGCTACGAGGGTTACATCAAGCGTCAGGCGCTCGCCCTCGAGCGCGTCGCCAAGGCGGAACATCTCGAGATCCCGGCCGACTTCGCGTATGGCGCCTGCCGCGGTCTCTCACGCGAGGCACGGGAGAAACTTGGCGCGCGCCGGCCGCGTACGCTCGGCCAGGCCGGGCGTATTCCGGGCGTCACGCCCGCAGACGTCGCAGTTCTCTCGGTCTTCCTTCACCGTCACGTCCGCGAGCTCAGCGCCGCCGACGCGTGAGCCGGCCGTCGGACGAGCTCGCGCAGGGTCTTGCGCAGCTTGGGTTTGCGGATCCGAGCGGCCTGGCCGAACGCCTCCGGCGTTTTGGCGAAGCGTTGATCCGCGCGAATCAGCAGACGAATCTCGTCGGCGCGCGCTCCGAAGGGCAACTCGTCGCCGCCCATCTCCTGGACAGCCTGGCACCGCTTGCCGGCGAGCGTCTTCAGGCGCCGATCATCGACGTCGGCAGCGGCGCTGGCCTCCCCGGCATTCCCGTTGCGCTCTCCTTTCCCGAACTTTCTCTGATCCTGCTCGAGCCGCGCGCGAAGCGAGCAGCCTTCCTGACCGAAATGGTCAAAGCGCTGGGACTCCGCAACGTTCGGGTCGACCGGCGCTCGGCCGAGACGGCCGCGCGCGGCGACCTGCGCGATTTCGCCGAAACTGCTCTGGCGCGAGCGCTCGCCCGTCCGGCTAGGGCGCTGGACCTTGCTTTGCCCCTGCTCAAACCGGGCGGACGCTTATTCTTGTATTCTGGGCGAGACGCGCGGCCAGGTGCGATAGCCGCGGACGCGATGAAGCGCAACTGCGGCGATTTGCTGGAGGCACGGCCGGTGTGCGTTCCGTACCTTGAGGCCGAACGCCATGTATGGATCGTCCGAAAACGTAGCGCGACGCCCCCTCACTTGCCGCCCTCGGCGCGCGCTCGCCGGACCCGCGGCTAGAACGTTTCACGTAAAACTTTTTCGCGATTCGGGACAAACTCCATGAGCGCGGACAACGAGACCGAACAGCTCCTGGTCGGGATATTTCCTGAAGCCGGCGTATATGCGGTTGGCGGGAGCGTCCGCGATGGGGTCCTCGCCGACCTTGGGCGCCCCCAAGCGCATCAGCCCGACCACGACTACCTCATAACCGGCGTGCCGATGCAAACGATTCTCGAGCGCCTCGGTGCTGCCGGGCACGTCGAGGTCGTCGGCGCATCGTTTGGGGTCATCAAATTCACCCGTCACGACCGTACGGTCGATATCGCCCTGCCGCGCCGCGAACGCTCGACCGGGCCGCATCACCGGGATTTCGAGATCGAGTCCGGCCCGGACATCCCCCTAGACGAGGATCTGGCCCGGCGCGATTTTCGCATCAATATGATGGCGCGCGACTTGCGCAGCGGCGATGTCCTGGACCCGTATGGTGGAAGGTCCGATCTCGAGCAAAGCCGCCTGGACACGCTTCGCCCTGAGGCTTTCGAAGAGGATCCGCTGCGGATTCTGCGCGGCGCGCAGTTCGCGGCCCGTTTCGAACTCACTCCGACGGGGCCGGCTCTGGCAACGATGCGCGCTGCGGCCGAGGGGGTGGCGACGGTGGCTCCCGAGCGCATCGCTGATGAGCTCAACAAGCTGCTCACCCTGGCCTCCAGGCCCAGCCGGGGCGTGGAGATCTTGCGCGAGACCGGTGCGCTCGCGTACGTCATGCCCGAGCTGCTCGAGGGCTGGGAAGTCGAGCAGAACCAGTTCCACGCCTATACCGTGTATTACCACAGCTTGCATACGGTCGATGCCGCACCGCCGGATTTGGTCATCCGGCTGGCGGCGCTGCTACACGACGTCGGCAAGCCGCGCACCAAGGAGGGTCCGCACTTCTACGGCCACCAGCAAGTAGGCGAAACGATGGCGCGGGAGATGCTGACCAGGCTGCGCTTCGCGGGCGAGGTGATCGATCGCGTCTGCCTGCTGATCCGCAATCACATGTATTCCACCGCCGACGTCATCAGCGACGCCGGTATCCGCCGCTTTATCAAGCGGGTGCGGCCCTCAAATCTCGGGGCGCTGTTCACGCTGCGCCGTGCGGATATCGTCGCTAGCGGCCTGCCGCGCCACGATCGTGGGGAGAACGAGCGGTTCGAGGAGCGCGTCGACACGATGTTGCGCGACCACCCCGCGTTCGATATCTCCCATCTCGCAATCGGTGGAGCGGACGTGATCGCGGTGATGATCGAGCTGGGGATGGCCGCACCGGGTTTCAAAGGCGACGAGCGCGTCGGCGCGGCGTTGCGTTCGTGCCTCGAAGAGGTCCTCGACGACCCCGCTCGCAATGAGCGCGACTCATTGTTGCGCCACGCGCGACGATACCTGGGAACAGTCGGTCCACATGACGGGACGAATGGCTAGGGGTAATCCGCAGCGCAGGACAAGGCGCATCATCGCAGTTGCGAACCAAAAGGGCGGGGTTGGTAAGACGACCACCGCCGTCAATCTTGCGGCGGCGCTCGCAGCGCGCGGCCGTTCAGTATTGCTCGTCGATATCGATCCCCAAGGCAACTCGACAACCGCGCTCGGAGTTGAAAAATCGCAGGTCAAGCGCTGCATTTACGACGTGTTGCTCAAAGACCCGGCGCTTGATGACGTCACCATCGCGACGAAAGTTTCGGGATTAGCGCTTGTTCCAGCGACCCTGAATCTCGCCGGCGCCGAGCTCGAGCTCGTCTCCGCGTTGTCGCGCGAACAGCGGCTGCGCTCCGCGCTGCGCGGCACCAGCGCGCCGTACGATGAAGTGATCATCGATTGCCCGCCTTCGCTTGGGCTGCTGACGTTAAACGCGCTCACGGCCGCCGATTGGCTCATCGTACCGGTGCAGGCGGAGTATCTCGCACTCGAGGGCCTTGGACAGCTGACGCGCGTGATCGAGCTCGTGCGCGCACATCTCAACGAAAAGCTGCGCATGATGGGCGTGCTTATCACGATGTATGATGGGCGCACGAAGCTGGCGACGCAGGTCGTCGCCGAAGTCGATAACTATTTTCCGGGAGAAGTTTTTGCGACGCGCATTCCGCGCACGGTGCGCCTTTCTGAAGCACCTTCGTACGGCGCGCCGATCGCGACATTCGATCCAAAAAGTAAGGGCGCTGCCGCATACACGGCGCTCGCAGACGAGGTGTTAGCACGATGAGCAAAGCGCAGCGCGGCCTGGGCCGCGGGCTCGGCGCGCTCTTTCCGGGCGCGGACACGCAAGCACGGCCGGCAGGCGCGCGCACGGTCATCCCGATCGCGCTCGCGGACATCGCCCCCAACGCGAATCAGCCGCGGCGGGCATTCGATCGCGCCGAATTGGACTCGCTCGCGCAATCGATGAAGACCAACGGCGTGCTCGTGCCCGTGCTCGTGCGTCCCAAGCGCGAGGGACCGGCGCACTACGAGCTCATCGCGGGCGAACGCCGCTGGCGCGCCGCCAAACTCGCCGGACTGCGCAGCATTCCCGCGTTGGTGCGCGAGTCGCAGGACGGCGAGGCCATCGAGCTGGCATTACTCGAGAACCTGCAGCGCAGCGATCTCAACGCGATCGAAGAAGCGGTGGGCTATCGCCAGTTGATCGCAGAGTACGACTTCACACAGGAACGCCTGGCCCAGCGTCTCGGCAGAAGCCGGCCGGTCGTCGCCAATGCGCTGCGCCTGCTTTCGTTGCCCGACTCCGTGCAGGCGCTGGTACGCGACGGCAAGCTCTCCGGCGGACACGCGCGCGCGCTTGCGACGCTGTCCGCACCCAAAGCCGAACGCCTCGCGCGCGAGGCAGTCGCCAAGGGCTGGAGCGTGCGTGAGATCGAGCGCGCAGCGTTGCACGCAAGCGGAAAAGCCGAGTCCGTGCAGCATCGCGCAGCCCGCGCGTTGCCGCCGGACCTTGCGGAAGTGGAGACGCGATTGCGCTTCGCGCTGGCGACGCGCGTCGCACTGCGGCCGGCAGCGCGCGGCGGCACGCTTGAGATCAACTACGCCGATGACGACGAACTGCAACGCATCGTCGACCGCATCTGCCCGGAGGAATGATGAACTGGATACGACCCGCCGCGCGCGTCATCGCGCTGGCGGCAACGGCGCTGTGGTTGCTCGCCGCCACGCCGTCGCCTGCGCCGGCAGTGAAGCCGGATCCGGGCGCCGTGGCCGCGGTCAACGCCTATGTCGGTGCGCTTTCGCATCACGATTTCCACGCCGCATACGCACTCTTGGATCCGGCGCAGCAATCCTATTTCGGCAACGTCCAGAACTTCGCGTCCAACACGCTGTCGACCCAATACACGATCCAAAAGTTCAGCCTGATCAGCGCGCTGCCGCATCAAAACGTCGTCGAGTTCACCGTTCGTGAAACCGTCTCGTTTCTGGACGTCAACTCCAAGAGCAAAGTGAGCGCTGTGGTCAAAGAGCCGTTCTTCGCGCTGCGCGCGAACGACGCGTGGCGCGTGAAGCAGCTCTACCAGCCCTGGAAGTCATACGCGCCCGAAGTCAGCGGCAGTGCGCAGGGCATCACGGTGACCGTGCATCGCATGCAGTTCTACGACAAACGCATCCAACTCGATTGCTCGGTGGCCAACACCAGCGCAAATCCCGTGCAGGTGCTGCCGCTTGGCAAGAGCGTGCTCGACGACGGCGCCGCGAAGATCCCGGCGCTCAATTCCGCGGACTTCCCGCTCAACGACGTGAGGTTTTTCGAGGGGTTGCGCTTGCTGCCGCGACAGGACGCGTCCGGCTACATCAACTTCCCTGTCACGCAGAAGAAGGATGAAGACCAGACATTCACACTGACCGTCGCGCCCGCGATTTTCGACGGCGCTGAGCAGACGTTCCCGATCGTCGTCGGTCCAATCCATTTGAATAAGTTATAAGCTCCGCGCGGCCCGCAAGGCGGTCCGTGCGCCCAGCGGGCCAACCGGAGGAGATGCAAAAGACCCCTTCGAACCGCCCGCTCAGCCGGTCAAATCACGCAACGCGCGGTCGAGCCAATACGAGGCGCTGCACGGACGTGTTGCTTTGTTATCGTGCCGGCGGGTTTGCACGAAAGAGGGCTTGCGATGCAAGTTATGCGGCGGTCGATTGTCGCGCTTGGTATGGCGGCTATCCTGGCGCTTACGGGTTGCGGCGGTCTCGGCGTGAACATTGGATCTGGCACATCGCGCGGCTCGCCGGTCGTGAACAAAGTCGGTATCACCGTTCAAAGCGGCGTCAACATCTATAACGTCTCGCGGAACGCGTTCTTACTGCTGGTCTCCACTGCGTACTACCAGTATGGCAGTAATTTGTACGTTTCGGCGACGCAGGGCGCGACGTGGAACGTCACTGAGAGCACGGCATTCGGCTGCGCCGGCATCGTTGGCTACGGATGCACGACGAGCTCAGCCTTCAGCGGCGCCATCTTGCTTTTCAACCCGGACTGCGCGACGCCATACCACGGACAAACCACGCAGAACATCTGCGTTTTTGGAGTCAACCTCGGAGCCGCAGGCGTGACGACAGCCGGCATCCAGGCGACAGTCGCGGGCGTGTCGTCGTCGGTCATAACGATCAACGTACAGTAGCGACGCTCGACACCGAACCGAACGAGGGGCCGGCGTGAACCGGCCTCTTTTGTTCCCCTCGATTCGCAGATGCAAGTAGTCATCGATTTCACCGCACGCGCGCTGTCAGTTCTCTTAGCCGTTGTGCCGAGCCCAACGCCGCAAGGCGGGGCACCGATCGCCACTCCACCTCCGACCACCGCGCCGGCGACGAGCGCACCCGCTTCCACGCCGACGGCTGTGCCGGCACGCACGGCGCCTCCGACCGCGGCCGCAACGCTTGCGCCCTCGCCCACCCCCGTGCCCACGGCGGTGCGCCCCGCTGCAGTGGCGATCGTCTGGCACATGCCGGCTGCTCCCTCCAGCGATCAAAGCGTGCGCGCCGCGGCAATAGCGCTGAGTGCACCCGACACGCTTGGAGCGATCGAGCGCGCGCTGCACGCGCACCCGCGCGCGCGGTTCTCACTCACCATCGACGCAAGCGCGCTCGCCGGTCTGCAGAGTGCCGCCGAAGGTGACAGCGCACTGCAGACACTCGTTGCGGGCCATCTCGTTGGCGGCGCCCGTGCAGATCTGATGCGCGTCCTGGCGCAGGTGCCGGTGCTCGACGCATCGCTGGCGATGACCCCGGCGGCGCGCCGCTACCGCTCGCTTGCGGCGGCGGCGCCGCTGGCGCTGGCCGGTCAACGCTCGGCCACGTTCACCTCATCTGATTACGTCGAATTCGCCGGCCTCGGTGCGCTCGTACGGCTTGCGGCTGCGGGCGAGCCCTCCTCGGCAAGCGACTTGAGCAAGAACGCGCTGACCGGCGAACAAGCCGCTGCTGCGCTGACGCAGCTTGCCGCAGCGGATCGCAAGGCGCTCGACGAGCTCAAGCAGTTGGCGCAGGCCGGACAGCTCGAAATCATCGCCGATCCCGCCAACGAGCCGATTCTTCCCCTGCTGATCGACGGCGGTGGCAAGACCGGCGCCAACATCGTGATGGTCAACGCCGCGGCAGACGCGGCGATGCTGTCCGATCAAGCGTTGCACGCTGCAACCGCACTGCAGACCAATGCAGCCGGTCTGTATTCGCCGCATGGCGCATATGATGATGCGACGGCGACAATGCTCGAGCAGCACCACGCAGCGTTCGCGCTGTTCTCGGATCGCGTGCTGCGCTCGTCGCCGATCGGCGGGTCGCGCGCGGCAGTGATCGCAGCCGATACGGCAGCGTTTCACTCGTACGCGATACACGCAGCCGCCGGCCCGGCACTCGCCTCGTTGTTCTGGTCGCAAGACGATGGCGCCGCCATTAGCGTGCTGCCCCCCGGCCTTTCCGCGAACGCGATGGGCGACCGCGTGACCGAGCTGGCACGCGCCGCCGGTGCGCGCGGCGGTGAGATCCTGGTCTTGCGCATTGAGGCCGAAGGACTGTGGAATCGTCGCGCGGATCGCGCGCGCGTGGTCGACGCGTTGGCGGCAGCGCTCGCGAGCGACAGGGCGCCGTCGACGACCATCGCGCAATTCGTCCACGCGCATCCGCCCACGATTTCGTCGTACGGTTTTGCACCCGCGGCCGACGCGGGCAATCTCTCGTATTGGATGGGGACGTTGAACCAAGCGCGGATGTGGACGGCGTTGGGCGACGCACGCCAGGCCGCCGGCGGTGATGCGGCGCTGCAGCGCGAAACGACGCGTGCGGCGTTGTTCGAGGCCGAAGCTTCGCGCTGGTATCTGACGCCCGACATGATCGCGCCGCAAAGCGAGGTCGATCGCTTGATGGGCCAGTTCCGGGCACTGATCGCGCACATCTATCAGGACGCCGGAAAGCAAGCCCCCTCCGGGATTGCCCCTTTGACGCCTGAGCCGACGCCAGGCGCGCGACCCCACCAGTGAGGGCAAACGCATGTTCTCCACAGCACGTGTGGATATGTGGATAACTCGATTATGAAGCGCGCAGGCCGCGGCCGGCCGCTTATCTTGAGCATCGGTTCGACCGATCCGACCGGCGCTGCCGGTATCACACGCGACCTGCTCGTGTACGAGCGGCTTGGTGCGGCCGGCGCCTTTGCGGTCGCTGCCGTGACCGCACAAAACGAGCGCCGCGTCACCGAGGTGTACCCGTTGGCCGCTCGGGCGCTGCGCAACCAGCTCGACGCGATCACGCAAGAGCGCCGCGTCTCCGCCGTGCGCATCGGGCTGCTGCCGGACGCGCCGCTCATCGCTGCGACTGCGCGATTCTTACGCGCGCAGCGGCGCAAACTGCCCGTCGTGCTCGATCCCGTGATCTCATCGTCGTCGAAGCACAGATTTCTTGGGGCGGCCGAGATCGGCGCATTGGAAGGACTGGCGCGCTTGGCGACGGTGATCACACCGAACGCAGCGGAAGCGGCCGAGCTGAGCGGACACCCGGTGCGTACGACCGCGCAGGCTCGCGAAGCTGCACAGCGTTTGCGCAAGCGCGGTTGTGCGGTGCTCGTCACCGGCGGTCACTTGCGCGACAAGGATGCGGTCGACGTGCTGAGCGACAAGAGCGGCGTCGTCGAGTTTCGCTCGCCACGCATCGCTGCGGCAATGCGCGGCACGGGCTGCACCTTATCGGCCGCGATCGCGGTCTACCTCGGTCGCGGGCTCGCACTGCGGCCGGCGATCCGCAACGCACGCAAATTCGTGCGCACGCAGTTGGAGGCGCAGCGGCGCACGCGAGGTAAGGCTCGGGCATGACGACTGCGGTTGGACCGAAGACGCGCCGGCGCATCATGGCCGGTATCCGCGCGTCTGGCCGATTGCACGTCGGCCACTGGCTCGGCGCGCTGCAGACCTTTGTCGAGCTCACGCGCGACAACGATTGTTACTACGAGATCGCGGATCTGCACGCGCTGACGACGAACTTCGCGCGCAGCGGCGAGATCGCGGACTCCGTGCGCGACATCGCGCTCGGCTTTTTGGCAGCCGGCCTCGATCCGCAGCGCTGCACCATCTTCGTCCAGTCGCGGGTGCCGGAGATCAGCGAACTCGCGGTGCTGTTTTCGATGATCACGCCGGTCTCATGGCTCGAGCGCGTGCCCAGTTACAAGGACCAGATCGCCGCGCTGGGCAGCGAGATCGCGACGCATGGATTTTTGGGCTATCCAGTGCTGCAAACGGTCGACATCATCGCCTTTAGGGGCCAAGCTGTGCCCGTCGGCCAGGATCAACTGCCGCACTTAGAGCTCTGTCGTGAGATCGTACGGCGCTTTAACCATCTGTATGGCGACGTGCTGACCGAACCGGAGGCAGTGCTCTCGCAAGCACCCGCCGTGCCCGGCACCGACGGGCGCAAGATGAGCAAGTCGTACAACAACAGCATTCTGCTCAGCGACAGCGCGGCAGAGACCACCGCCAAAGTCAAAGAGATGTTCACCGATCCCACCAAAATCCGCAAGAACGATCCCGGTCATCCGGAGATATGCCCGGTGTTCTTCTTCCAAGAGATCTTCAATGCAAGAAATGCGCCTGACATCGCGCACCGCTGCCGCACCGGCCAGTTAGGGTGCGTCGAAGACAAGGCGGACATGGCCGTGCATCTCAACGCAGGGCTTGCCGCGCTGCGCGAACGGCGCCGCGAGCTCGAATCGAAGATGGATTATGTCGACGAGGTGCTTGCCAACGGTACTCGCCGCGCCCGCGAAACCGCAGCGCACACGCTGGCAGAAGTGCGCGCGGCTATGAAGCTATGAGCGCGAGTAGCGCGCGAGCGCGTTTTTCATGCGCTTGAGCGCTTCGCGCAAGTTCTCTTCCGACGCGGCATACGACAGACGGATGAATCCTCGGCCGTTGGGCCCGAACGTCGATCCGCCTAAGACGGCGACGCCGCCTTCTTCTAAGAGATATGTCGCGAGCTTGATGTCATCTGATTCGATCTTCGACACGTTCGGAAAGACATAGAACGCGCCGCCAGGCGTCTGACACGACACGTTCGGGATATCGCACAATCCTTCAACCAAGATCTTGCGCCGGCGGCGGAACTCATCGCGCATCGCCTGCACCGGTTTGTCGTCGCCCGTGATCGCGGCGATGCCGGCGTCTTGCACGAACGTCGTCGTGCACGAGACCGTGTTGAGCATCAACGCGCCGACCGCGTCGGCGATATGTTTGGGATAGACGCCGAACCCTAAGCGCCAGCCCGTCATCGCCCACGCCTTAGAAAAGCCGTCGACAAGGATCGTCCGGTCTGGGTTTGCCGACAATCCGAAATACGAGGCAAATGGCTTGTCATAGCAGTGGCGGTTGTAGATCTCGTCGCTGATGACGACGAGGTCGTGTTTGCGCGCGATGTCGGCGATGGCGAAGATGTCCTCGTTCGTAAGAATGCCGCCGGTCGGGTTGTGCGGCGAGTTGAGCACGAGGATCTTGGTCTTGGGCGTGATCGCCGCTTCCAACGCAGCAGGATCCAAACGGAACTGCTTGCTCTCCATCAGCGGAACCGACACCGGCACCGCGTTTACGTAGGTGACGATCGAGCGATACGCGGGATATGCGGGATCGGGAATCACCACTTCGTCGCCGGGGTTGAGCAAGGCCATGAGCGTGAACGCGATCGTCGGCTTCGCACCGGGGCTGACGACGACGTTATCGCGGGTGATGTCGACGCCGCGCGTCCTTGTCACATATGTGGCGATCGCATCGCGCAGCTCGGCGATGCCGGCCGCGGGCGTGTAATGCGTGCGGTTCGAGCGGATCGACGCGATGCCGGCTTCCTTGACGTGCTCGGGCGTATCGAAGTCGGGCTCGCCGATCTCAAGGTGGATGATGCTGCGGCCTTCGGCCTCAAGCGCGCGGGCGCGCGCGAGCACGACAAAAGCGCTCTCCGTGCCGAGCCGCCGCATGGACTCGGCAAGTGGGATCATCGTCTGCTGCATGCGGGCGCTGTTCGGGAGGCCGAGCGGCGGACCCTGGACTGAGCGCGCCGCGCGCGTGCGCGAAGTCGCGGCACGATTGTCACTATCGTTCGAGCGGCGCGAGCGTCTAGTCGTGGATGCCGTTGCCGTTCGGCCCCTCGTTGCCGAGATGGAAATACGACTCGACGATATCGTGCGCGACCGGTGCAGCGTTCACGGCACCGAACCCACCGCTTTTCTCCATGAAGACGACGACGGCGATCTGCGGGTCCTTGTACGGCGCAAAGCACACGAACCACGCGTGATTGCGTCCGCCGGGATTGTCGGGCGTCGGCACGTTTTCAACGGTCCCCGTCTTGCCGGCATAGTGGAAGTGCGGAATGAGCACGTTGTACGCCGTTCCGTACGGGCTCTCGATCGCGCCGAGCATGCCCTCGCGCACGAGCTGCAAGTCCTCTTCGGGCACCGGCACGCGTCCTTCGCTAAACGGTTCCGTGCGCATGCCGATGTTGCCGTGCGAATCGCGTACGTCTGCAAGCAGGTAGGGGCGCATCAACGTGCCGCCATTGGCAACCGCCGTCACGACGCGCAGCAATTGGATCGGCGATACCTCGACGTAGCCTTGCCCAATCGCCATGTTCACGGTGTCGCCAGCGTACCACTGATCGTCATACACGCGCTTCTTCCATTCCGGAGTCGGTAGCGTGCCGCTCGTCTCGCCCGGCAAGTCGATGCCCGTCGGCACGCCGATGCCGTACGCCGCTGCATAGCGATCCAAACGCGTGATGCCGAGTTCGAAGCCCACCCGGAAGAAGAAGACGTCGCACGAGCGCGAGATCGCCTGCGTCACGTTCAGCGTGCCGTGGCCGCCGCGCGCGTCGTCGTTGAACACGACGCCGATGTCGAAGTAGCCGGGGCAATAGCGCGTGCTCGTGGCGTTGAGCAGGCCGCTCGCGAGTGCTGCTGAGCTCGTGATCATTTTGAACGTCGAGCCCGTCGGATACTTGCCGGCGATGGCGCGCGTGAACAGCGGCTTGAGCGGGTCGTTGAGGTAGGCGTCGTAGCGCGCCTCGCTGATCGGCAGCGCGAAGTCGTTCGGATTGACGTTGGGCTGGCTGACGAGTGCAAGAATCGCGCCCGTGTGCACGTCTTCAACGATCGCAGCGCCCGCGATACGATGGCCGATGCGCTCTTTGATGACGCGGATCTGCCTATCCATCGCGGCTTCTGCCGCGCGCTGCAAGCGCCAGTCAATCGTGAGATCAAGACTATTGCCCGGCACCGCCTCGGTTTCGCCAAGCGTCGCGACCGCGGCTCCCGCGGAATTGACCTTGATCTGCCGGCCTCCGTTCTGGCCGCGCATCGCGCTGTCGTACGTGAACTCTAGGCCCTCTTTGCCGATCGTGTCGTTGTTGCCGTATCCCAAATGCTTGCGGCTCTCGTATTCCTCTTGCGTGATGCGGCCGACGTAGCCGATGATATGCGAGCCGACCGTGCGGAACGGATAATATCGTACCGGCACGAGTTCGACGGCCATTCCCGGCAAACGATCCGCGCGTTCGGAAAAACGCGCGACCGTAGCCGGACTCAGGTCGCCCGCGATGGTGATGGGACCGAGCGGCACGACCCCGGCCAGCGCGTCGAACGTCGGATACGTGACGCCGTTGTAGCGCAGCAAGCGCTTCCACAAGCTCTGCGGCGGAACGTGGAGGATCTTCGCGAGCTCGTCGATCTCCGCGCTCGGATCGTCGACTTGCAGCGGCACGACTTGCACGACGAACGACGGCCGGTTGCTCGCGATGATGACACCGCGCCGGTCATACATCAGACCGCGCGGTGCGGCGAGCGGGATCGTGCGCAGCTGATTTTGATCGGCCAGCGTCTCGTACGTCGCGCCGTGCACGAGCTGCACGTCGGCCAAGCGCCAGATCAGCACCGCGATCGCGATCGCAACGCCCCCTAAGAAGATGAGCAGGCGCGGCAGGTTGGCACGCGCGCCTTCGTCATCGCCGCCTTGGCGGCCTAAAATGCCTTGCATCGGGTCAACTCGCCGGGCGCCGGTCGGACCACCAGCGCAGCGCGAGAACGACGACGACCGCGAAAGCGCAGTTGAGCAGCACTTCCCACGCGGTCGCATGCGCGATGCGATGGTAGCTGCCGCGGTCGCCATAGGCGATCTCCAGCACTGCGTAGGTTATCGCATTGCGCACGATCGTACCGCCCGCCACGGATGCGATGACCGCCGGGAGCGATTCCGCGAAGAAGCGGCTGCTCAACAATCCCGACAAAAACCCGACGATCGTCATCGCCAGCACTTGCGCGCCGCCGCCGCCGAGAGCATCTTCAAGCGCGCCGCCCAGCAGGCCGAGCCACCCGCCGGTCGTAGGGCCGCAGCGCAAGCCGGTCCACACGACCAGCACCGTCAAGAAACTGATGTGCGCGCCACGCACGCTCAATGCATGGCCGAACGTCGCTTGCACGAGCACGGCAAGCGCGGCGAGCAGCAGGAGGACGGTGAAACGCGGCGGCGCGCCCGCGCCTGTGTCGACCGGCCGCTGCGGACCGAACAGCACGCGCGCCGGCAGCGTGCGCGCAAGCTCGACGTTCATGGCGACGTGTACACCAAGACGTGCGTGAGATAATGGAAGTCGACGGCCGGATCGAGCACGGCGACTTGATACAATCCGTTGTCCTTGCGGTCGATCTCGCGCACGCGGCCGATGACGATGCCGCTGGGATAGATCTCGCCGTGCCCGGTCACGACCGTGTCGCCATCTTGCAAGCGCGCGTTCTGATCGATATATTTCATGCGCGCATGCAGCCATGTGCCCGTCACGATGCCCCACGTGCGCGTGCGCTGTAGGTACGCGGGGACGGCGCTTTGCGGATCGATGAGCAGCAGCACGCGCGACTCGTGCGGCCCGGTGCTCACGACGTGGCCGACGAGGCCTTCACCGCCCACTACGACGCTGTCGCGGTGCACGCCGTCGCGCGCGCCACGGTCGATCGTGACCTCGCGCCGCGTCCCTTCGGGCACGTAGCCGACGACGTCGGCGACGACCGCATCGCCCGCCACTGCCTGCTTCATGAGCAGCAGGCGGCGCAGATCGCGGTTCTCAGCGGCATCTGCTTGCAGCCGCTCGTTGGCTGCGGCAAGGCGGTCGACTTTGTCTTGCAGCGCGCGGTTCTGGGCGGCGTACTCACCCGCGTGCAGCACGTCATGAACGCCGCCCGCAAGCGCGCCGGCCGCGCGCGTCAATCCCGTCTGCAGCGGCGTGTATACCGAGCTGACGATGACGTCGAGCGCGCTTTGCCGTCCGTGCTTGGCGGCATCGATCTCGATCACAGCAACGCCCGCAGCCACGATGATCAGCGAGACGAATACGAGGAGCTTTCGCTCATCCCAAAACGGATGGATTTCAACCACCTGCCGATTCTTGACTGCGGCGTCGGATAGAGCGCGTCGAAAAGCCGCGTGTCGTTGAGGATCTGCGCCCCACCGCGCGCCACGCACAGCATCGGATCGTCGGCGATGCGCACGCGCATCGTCAGCACCAAGCCAAGCGTATCCGCCAATCCCGCGATCGCGGCGCCGCCGCCGGCGAGCACGAAGCCGTCATCGGCGATATCACGCACGAGTTCGGGAGGCGTCACTTCGATGACGGCGCGGACCGCGTCGACGATCTCGCCGAGCGGCTCAGCGACCGCAGAGCCGATCTCTTCCTCGCGCACTTCGAACGTTCCCGGCCGCAGCGCGCGCAAGTCTTGTCCGACGATTTTCTCCGGCGCGCGACCGCGCGGCCGGCCGTAATATCCGAGCGCGATCTTGAGCTGTTCGGCGGTGCGCTCGCCGATGAGGATGCCGCGCGTCGTGCGCAAGTGCGCCATGATCGCATCGTCGAGGCGATTGCCGCCCATCTTGAGCGAGCGCGCCACGACCAAGCCGCCGAGCGAGAGCACCGCGATCTCGGTCGTGCCGCCGCCGATGTCGACGATCATGCTGCCGCGCGGTTCGAGGATCGGCATTCCCGCGCCGACCGCTGCCGCGATCGCTTGCTGCACGAAATAGACGCGGCCGGCCCCGGCGCCGAGCGCCGCTTCGCGCACGGCTTTGCGCTCGACGTCGGTCGCGCTTCCGGGCACGCCTACGATGACGCGCGGCGGAAACAGCGAGCGTCCGCGCATCGCGCGGTCGAGCAGCTGGCGCACCAGCGCCTCGGTGTATTTGTAATTGGAGATGACGCCGTTGCGCAGCGGGCGGATGACGGTGATGTGGCGCGGCACGCGCCCCATCATCTGCGCTGCTCCTTCGCCGACGGTCAGCACCTCGCCCGAGTTGCTGTCCACTGCAACGACGGTCGGCTCGACGAAGCGCAAGCCGTGGCCGCGCACGAAGACCGGCGTGTTCGCGGTGCCTAGGTCGATGGAGATCTCTGGCGCGAGGCGCGCGTAGAGCGAATCAAACACGGCAGCCATGATTGCTTAGAGCAGGTCGTATCCTAATGAAGCAAAAGCGCGCCCGAGGCGCGCGAGCGGCAGTCCCATGACGGTGTAGAAGTCCCCATCGATGGATGCGACAAGAAGCGCGCCGCGCCCTTGGATTCCATAGGCGCCGGCTTTGTCGAACGGCTCGCCGCTCGCGATATAACGCGCGAGCTGCTCCTCGTTCAGCTCGAGAAATGTCACGCGTGCCGATTCGACGCCGTCTTGCGATACGCCGCGTGTGCGATCGATGACGGCAAAGCCCGTGTGGACGATGTGCGTCTTGCCGGAAAGGCGGCGCAGCATCGCCGCAGCCTCGGCCGCATCGCGCGGTTTGCCGAGAATATCGCCGTCGATCACGACGTCCGTATCAGCGGCGACGAGCAGCGGCGGGCCGCTTCCGTCTGCCAGCGCTGCCTTGCCGCGCGCGTGCGCGAGCACCATCTCGCGCGCATCCGCGTAGCGGTCCGCATGCTCTTCTTCGTCGTAGCGGCTGGCGATCTGCACGACCTTCAGGCCGAGGCTTTCGAGCAGCTGCCGGCGGCGCGGCGAGCGCGAAGCGAGGGCGACCGAGAGCGCGGCGCGTCGCGAGGGCGCGCCCTCATTCATACGTCTGGCCGTGCACCTTGATGAAGCCGGGCGGATTGCGCCCGCGCGGGTCGTGATGCGTCCAGTGGATGACTGGGCCTTGTGGATCGAGCTCCAGCTCGCCGTGGACGATGACGTCGTCACCCTCTTGCAGCGGCACCTCGGGCGCGATGTCGATGTTGTGCGCGACGAGAATCAGCTGCTCGTCGCCGCTGCCCGTGTGCACGTCGAGCACGAACCGCTCGTGGCGCCCCTCCGCGCTCGTCGACGTGCGCAGCATCTGCGCCACCGTGCCTTCGACCGTCACCTGCTGATGGGTGCGGTGTTGGCTGATGTCGTCCAGCGCCGCCAGATTGTCCGGCGCTTCGGAACCGGCGTTGGAACATGCGGAAAATGCGAGCACGAGCGTGAGCAGCGTAGCCGCCAGTCCCGGAAGCCGCGAGGAGCCGCGTCCATCGACCGTACGTTCGTCCTTGTCCGATAGAGCGTCCAAGCGTATACTGGTGGGTACGCACTTCCCCAAGCTTGTGTTTCCTTTCAAAGCCGTGAGGTCACGTCTGTTGATCAATCCTCATGAGTCATCGCGTCGCCTGATCCGGGCGGCCGGCAACATCCGCATCATCTTGCTCGGTCTCCCCGGGTCCGCAGGCGCGAAGAGAGCCACTCGGCCGATTGCGACGGGGACGTTCTCGTTCCCCGCACTCAGCCCGAACTGACCTAAGCCCCTCGGTACAATCCTCGATCCTCGATAAGGCGCGCGACATCGTCGGGCGTCAAGTATCGTATGCTCGCGCCCGCCTTGGCGCGCGCGCGGATCACGCTGGCCGAGATGTCGACGAGCGGCAGATCGAGCACGACGAAGCGTTTGCGCAGGTCTTCCGGCAGATCGGCGACGATCGCCGCCACGTCTTCGCTGCGCGCCCCCTCGCGGCGCACGACGTAGAAGCGCTCCAGCGCGGCGGCGACTTCGTCCAAGCGGCGCCACCGGCTCACCGTCAACGAATCCACGCCCGCGATGAACGACAGCGCGTCGTCGGGCAGCTTTTGGCGCATGAGCGCAAGCGTGTCCGCGGTGTAGACTGGGCCGCGTTGTTCGAGCGCCGTCGTGTCGATCGCGAATGCGGGGTTGCCGGCGAGCGCGCGGCGCACCATCTCGAGCCGGTCGTGTGCGCTTGCGTGCACTTCTCGGTGCGCAGGATCGCCGACCGGAAGAAAGAGCACGCGATCGAGTTTCGCAAGTCCGCGCACCGCTTCGGCGATGAACAGATGGCCGTAGTGGATGGGATCGAACGTGCCGCCGAGCACGCCGATGCGTTGCGCGCTCACGAGTAGACGAACTCCGCCGTACCGACGCGCACCTTGTCTCCTGCGCGCAGCCCAAGTCTTTGCAGTTTGCGCAGCGCGCCGCTGCGTGCAAGCGCGCGCGCGAAAAACGCGCGGCCTTCGTCCGATTCGAGATCCGTCATCGTCGCGAGGCGTTCGAGGCCCGCGCTGCTGACGCGAAACGCCGCGCCTTCTTTCGAGACTTCGACGCGCCGGCGACCGGGGGCGGGCTTCGGGCGCAGCACCGCACCGGTCTGCGCCTGCGCAGCCGCATCGGCCGCGCGCGCCGCGCGGATCGCATCATAGGCGGCGGCCATGAGCGCCTTCACGCCGTGGCCGGTGGCAGCTGAGATTCCGAAAACTTTGTCGCCGACCGTTTCCTCGATCGCGGCGAGCACGTTGGCGGCAGACGGCAGATCCATCTTCGAAACGGCGATGATGCGTTTCTTCTTTAAGAGCGCGGGGTTCCACGCGCGCAGTTCGTCCTCGATCATGCGTTTTTGGGCAAGCGCTTCGGGCGGCGTCAACGCGCCGTCGATCAGGTGGATAAGGACGAGCGTGCGCTCGATGTGGCGTAAGAACGTGTCGCCAAGGCCGGCGCCTGCGCTTGCGCCCTCGATGAGGCCGGGCACGTCCACGAGCACGAAGTTCGCATCGATGTCGATGGGCACGACGCCCAACTGCGGTTCGAGCGTCGTGAACGGATAATCGGCGATCTTAGGCCGGGCGGCGGAGACGCTCGCAAGCAGCGTCGACTTGCCGGCGTTCGGCGCGCCGACGATGCCGGCATCGGCGAGCAGCTTGAGCTGCAGATCGAGCGTGCGCTCTTCGCCCGGCTCGCCATTCTGCGCGAAACGCGGCGTTTGATTGACCGATGTCGCGAAATGCGCGTTGCCCAAGCCGCCGCGCCCGCCGCGCGCGATCAGCACGCGCATGCCGTCCTCGCGCACGTCGGCGACCGGCTGATCGCCTTCGTACAGCAGCGTGCCGAGCGGCACGGGGATCACGATGTCGTCGCCGTCCTTGCCGTGGCAATTGTCGGATCCGCCAGGCGCGCCGTTGGGCGCTTCGAAGCGGCGCTTGTGGCGGAAATCGAGCAGCGTCGTGCGCTGTGCGTCGCCTTGCACATAGATCGAGCCGCCGCGTCCGCCGTCGCCGCCGGCGGGCCCGCCGCGCGGCACGTATTTCTCGCGGCGGAACGCGACCATACCGTTGCCGCCGTTGCCGGCGCGCGCCACGATGCGCGCTTCGTCTACGAACATCGTCCGACTAGTTCGCGCGAAAAACGAAAAACCCGCATGGCTGCGGGTCCGTCCACGATGGGCATATGCGCCGCGCTTAGACGCGCGGCGAGATCACTCGGCCGATCCGTTCGTCGCCACCGTGACGACTTGGCGATCCTTACCGCGCCGCGCGAACTGCACGGTGCCGCCGACGAGCGCGAAGAGCGTGTTGTCCTTGCCCATGCCGACGTTCGTGCCGGGATAGAACTTCGTGCCGCGCTGGCGCAGGATGATGTTGCCGGGCGCGACCATCTGGCCGCCGAACTTTTTAAGGCCGAGGCGCTTGCTCTGGGAATCGCGGCCGTTGCGCGACGAGCCCAGCCCTTTCTTGTGGGCGAAACGCTGCAGATTAATGTAGAAAGACACTTCGAGTACCGGCTCCTTGGAATGAAAATCGTCCGGAATACGGACGCCCTGGCAGTATAGCAAAGGATGCGCCGGGTGGTCAAATCGCTGGCGTCCCGCAATGCGGATAGCCGCGAAGCCAGCGTCTGGACCGGGCCGAATCGTTCTGCAAACATCCGAACGTTATCCGGGCGTCAGAGGAGATGACCTCATGTGCGATATCGCAGCTGTTTCGAAGCGCTCGCATTTCGCGGTGCTCGCGTTGATGCTTTTGTTGAGCGCCAGCGCGTGCCCGGCTGGGGCGACCGGTCGAGGATTTTTCGCGTACATCCGGATCCAAGGGAACCGGCCAGGAGAAGCCGGCACGCATTTCAACGCTGCCGCCACGCGAATGATGACGCAGCAAGTGGCGACTGCGACCGCAGCGCCCTCGCCGGCGCACGGATTGCATAACAACGCCGTCATCGCGGCCGCACCGCCCTCTTCATCGCCCGCGCCGGGCGCGATCACCGAGCCGTGCAGCGCAATCATTTTGGATTTTGCGCCGGCCGGCCAGTACTCGGTTCAAGGCAGCTACATGCCGGACGCGAACAACGGCTGTCTTTTCTCGTTCGCGCTTCCGGCGAACGCGCCCGAGATCGGAACGCTCGGGTGGCACGAGAGGCCGCAAGGCGGCCACATGGGTTTCGGCGCCGGCAAGGCCGCGTATCAGCCGATCAAAACGCCAGGTCCGGCGGTCACGCTTGCGCCAGGCAAGACGATCACAGTCGGTATCGGATACGACGGCAACACGAACTCATTTCAGATCTGGCAGATCTGACGCCGCGCGTTCGCGCCGACGGCCGGATGCGTAGAGCGCCATGCCGCCCGCGACCATCACCGCCGTCAAGCCCAGGACTTTGAGCACCGCGAGCGCCTTATTCGGTTCGTCGTCGGGCGGAATCGTCGCGAGCACGATCGAGGCGGCGGTCGTGAGCAGCCCGATGACGCCCGAGACGATCACCGTGACGCGCCCGCCGGGAATGCCGATCTCGCGCGGCGCTTCGCCGCCGCGCAATCTGATCGCGGACGCGAACAGCGCGATGAACGGGATGAACGTGATGATGACCGTTGTGCTCACGAGCACGTCGTAGGCGCCTTTGACGCTCGTGCCGCCTTGACCCAAGAGGATAAACACCGCAGCGATCGCCGACTGCGTCCACAGCGCGGCGACGGGCGAACCCCAGCGCGGATGCATGCGTCCGAAGACAGGCGGCAGATAGCGGTCGATGCCCGCGACGAACGGCAAACGCGCGACCGCGCCGAGCCACGCGCCGACGCTGCCGAGGCAGCTGACGACGACGAGCAGCGCAGCGATCGGCGTCAGCGCGAACCAGCCGAAGCGCGACGCTCCGGCGGCTATCGCCTGCATGACGCCGGTGAGACCGCTGACGTGCGCCGCCGGCAATGCGACGAGCACGCTGGCCGTGCCCGCGATGTAGATCGCCGCGATCGCCGGTGCAGCAAGTCCAAGTGCGCGCGGGATCGTCCGCCGCGGATCTCTGACCTCGCCGGCCATGAACGCGATCGCTTCGGGCCCGGTCCACGCGAATGCGATCGTCGACCAGAAGATCAGATCTTTGACGGACAAGGCGGGCCGCATCGTCGCCGCCGTCAGCGTGGTCGCGCTGCCGAAGTGCCATAAGACGAACGCACCAACCGCGATCAACGCCAACGTCACGATCCAGCGGCTGGCCGCGCCGACGTCGTTGAGCCATTTGCCGATGTCGAGACCGAATACGTTCACGATCGTGCCCAGCGCAAGCCCGCCAATCGCGACCGCGATGAAGAACGCGGGTGACGCGCCGAGCGCCGCCGCGGCTTTGCTGCCGAACATGAACAAAGCATTGCTCGCGGTGAAGTAGAGCAGCGCGGGAAAATACGGCAGATTCGACGCCCAATAGGTCCAGCCGGTCATGAATCCGGCGAACGGTCCGAAGGCGCGTTTACTCCAGACATACAGACCACCTTCATCGGGATATCTTCGAGAAAGCGAAACCACGACGACTGAGAGCGGTACGAACATCGCGGCGCCGCCGATGAGCCATACCGTTAACGAACTGGGTCCCGTGACGGCGGCTGCAGCGATCCACTGCAGATTCGCACTTGCGACGATAAAGAAAAGAACCGCATCGAGCGGTCCCATTGCGCGGCGAAGCT
>JAFAKE010000003.1 GCA_019235715.1 Vulcanimicrobiota bacterium | reverse complement strand
CTTGGCGGTGCTCGTCGCCTCGGGACTGATCGTTGGAGAAAGTCTTTTCGGCGTTTTGCTCGCCGGCGTCATCGTCGCGACTGGCAACGCTGCGCCGTTTGCACTAGTAGGCGACTCGTTCCATCGCTTCGCGGTGCCGCTCGCCGCAATCGCGTTTGCGCTGACGATCTGGCTGCTGTTCACCTGGGCTGCGCGCCTCGCACGACGAGTGCCGAACGCCAGCTAAGCTGACACAAGGTGTCTTATTTGCCGGGATACACTACGTGCGTTCCAGGCAAACGTTTTATCAGGAAGGACTTGATATGAGCGCAGATACGCAGACGAGAACGAAGGCATCGACTATTATCGGTCTCGACATCTCGGTCTACCACACGAAGGACCCGAAGCGGTCGATCGCATTCTATCGCGACGTGCTCGGCCTGCAGCCGACCGAGGTCGACGAAGACCAAGGCGCCGAGTTCACATTGGCGGACGGCTCGACATTCGGAGTTTGGAAACCGGACGAGGATGCGTCGGGCGGCATCGTCATGTTCGCAGTGCCCGACATCAAGGCCGCGGTCGCCGAGTTCCGGGCGCGCGGCCTCGCGCTGAGCGACCCATTCGAAACAGGGGTCTGTCACATGTCGTTCGGCAAGGATCCGGACGGCAACGCGTTCGTCATCCATCAGCGCAAGAACAGGGATTGAGCGCAGGCGCGATACGAGAACGGCCGCCATCAATCCTGATGAGCGGCCGTTTCGCTTGCGCTGTCGTGAAGTTACTGCGGTGAGGGGCTCGGAATTGGACCCTGTTGGACGTGATGCTGCTTCCATTGCGCGCGCTCTTGCTCGAGCTTCGTGCGCTGGTCTGGCGTTAGCACGTTGAGGATCTGCTGGTGGAGCTGTTCGCGCGCTGCCGGATCGGGCTGGCTGCCTTCGGGATGCGCTTGCTTGTAGTTAGTGATAAGCGTTTTGATCTGTTCTTGCTGTTGCGGCGATAGGTCGAGCGATTTGAGCATCGCGCCCATGCCGTGGCGATGTTGGCCGGAACCGGCTGGTTGCGTGCTGGTCGTTCCCGGATTCGCGTTGGAATCCGAAATCGAATCAGCGAATGCGAACGCGGGCGCGGCGAGCGCCAGAGTGCACAACGCGGCGACGAGATATGTTTTGACGGGCTTCACGGGTCGAAGGATCTCCTTTAGAAAACGAAAGTGCGCACCGCGCTCATCTTATGGAAGCGCGATGGGACCATCCTGGGAAAGAAGATGAGAATGCGATGATAGCGCTCGCTCAAAAGCCGAGCAAGCGCCGTGTCGCCCGCATTTTCTAATCTTGCGCGCTCTGTTTGCGCGCCGCTTCGATGAAGACGCGACCCTTCTCGGGACTGATCCCTTGCGCGCTGACCCACCTCGCCGCACCGTCTTTGAGCATCTCAAAGCGCTTCCAGAGAAACGGACCGACCACGCGCCGGTGGATCTCGATGATCGGATAGAGCATTTGCCAGTTGCTCAGGATGCGTCCGAACGCGGCCTTATAGAGGATGTCGCCTTCGATGAGCCCCTCTTCGACATAGGTGCCGACGCGGTCGAAGAAACGCAGAAGCACCAATTCCTTGTGCACCTTGGGATCGGCGAGCGCTGTCAATTCGATCTCTTTGCGGAACTGCGGATCTTGCATCTTCGCCGGCAGCTCGTAGGTCACGAACTTACGCGCATCGTCGACGATCTCGGAATCGAGCTCAGCGAAGATGCGCATCGCGCCTTCGAGCTGCGTCGCGCGCCGCAGCTCGTCGAGCTGGCGCCAGCCGACGATGACCGTGATCAAAATGACGATCGCGGTCGCAAGCGTTCCAACAGCGGTGAGCGCTTCCCAAGACATTTTTGAATCGCACTCCTCAACGCGGCATTCGTCGCTTTGCACGACGGGCCTACGTGCTACGACCGGAGGACCTGATGGCGCGTTTAGGCCACCGGCGGCCGAACTATAAGCGAGATCAGAGCGCGACGCGGAAGCCGATGTGGTTAGCCGAACTCGACGGTTCCGTCTGACCGCGGCCGCCGACCTCATAGCGCGAACAGAACTGGTCGGTACATAAGAACGAGCCGCCGCGCACCGAGTGTTTTGCGACGCCCGGTTCCTGCGGATCGTAGCTGTCAGCCGGTCCCTTCGGGTCGATCGCGACCGGGCCCGCTGTCGACAGCTGCTGGTAGTAATCGGCGCGGTACCAGTCGCTCGTCCACTCCCACACGTTGCCCGACATGTCGTACAATCCGTACCCGTTGGCTGGGAACGAGCCGACCGGCGTCGTCGTCGGATCGTTGTGCTTCGCCGTGCTCTTGTCGGGAAAGTGGCCGTGATATGTGTTGGCCATCGGCTTGCCGTGCGGCTCGAACTGCGATCCCCACGCGAATTGCTTGCAATCCAAGCCGCCGCGCTCGGCGAACTCGAACTGTGCCTCGGTGGGCAGCCGCTTGCCGGCCCACTTCGCATATGCTTGTGCGTCTTCGTATGCGATCTGCACGACGGGATAATCCCCTTTGCCGGCGATCGAGGTTCTGGGGCCTTCCGGATGCCGCCAGTTCGCGCCCGGTTGATAGCGCCACCACTGCGAGTCATCGTTCAGCTCGACCGGGTGCGCGGGAGGCGTGAAGACGAGCGAACCGGCGACTAACTTGTCGGGTGGCGCGCCTGGAAAATCTTTGGGCGACGGCTTGCGTTCGGCGACGGTGACGTAATGCGTCGCGTTGACGAAGCGCGCGAACTGGTCGTTCGTCACCGGCGTTTTGGCGATCCAAAAGCCGCTGAGCCGTACGCGATGCCATGGCCGTGCGTCGGAGAACTTCGGGTTGTTGGAGCCCATCGAGAACTCGCCGCCCGGAATCCACACCATGCCCGCTGGACGTTCGCCCACAGGCGGCGGATCGTCCGTGTACACGCCCAGCGCGCACTTCGAGCCGTCCGGCGCAGCCTGCGAGAACATGCCCTGTGATTGCGTCGCGGCAGCCTGAGGTTTCCCGCAAGAAACCAATGTTAGCACAGAACACAGGACGACGAGAGCGACAAGGATTGGCGCGGCAATTTGCGAGGACAAGACGCGGGACGGCATGTCTTCTTATGTTCGCCGCTCGCGGCGGCGTTCCCATCGTCGCCTCGTCGCACGCGACCTGAATGCTACGTGCTCCGACGCTAGGGTTCTCCTCACGAGCACACAAGCCAGCGCCTACAACCCTTTTCATCATGGAGGTTCGTGCTTCAATGAAGCGTGGTATCGTTGTTGCGCTCGTGGTCCTCGCCCTTGCCGGCCTAGCGTATGGGGCCGAGCAATGGAACGGCATAATCAAAACCGACATGGCGTCGCTGATCACCACCCGCGACGTCGGTCAAAGCACCGTGATTCCCGAGCCCACGCCGACGTATGGCGGCAACATCCAGCGCAATGCATATGACTCCACCGCGTGGTGGGAGCCGCAGATCGCGCCGCACAAGGGTGCCCCGAATATTCTGCTTGTGCTCATCGACGATGAGGGCTTCGGCGCCCCGAGCACGTTCGGCGGCCTGATCCCCATGCCGAATTCGGATGCGCTTGCGAAGCAGGGCCTACGCTACACGAACTTCCACACGACGTCATTGTGCTCGCCCACACGGGCAGCGCTCATCACCGGACGCAATCACGGCGCGGTCGGCTTCGAGATGATCGCCGAGCTGGCAACCGGATTTCCCGGGTACAAAGGGTCGTTTGGCAAAGAGAGCTCGACTGTTGCGCGTCTGCTGCAAGCCAACGGCTACGCGACGGCGTGGTTCGGCAAAGACCACAACGTGCCGCTTTGGGAAGCGACGGACGCCGGGCCAAAGACCAACTGGCCGATGTTTCAGGGCTTTGACTATTTCTATGGGTTCCTCGGCGGTGACATGGATCAGTGGCATCCGACCGTCTACGAGAACTTCAATCAGATCTTCCCCGACGTCGGGCATCCGGGATACAATTTGAACGTCGACATCGCGGACAAGGCGATCGCCTGGCTGAACCGCGTCAACGACCTCAAGCCGAACCAGCCGGTTTTCCTCTATTACTGTCCGGGTGCGACGCACGCTCCACACCAGCCGACCCCTGATTGGATCGCCAAGATGAAAGGCAAGTTCAACATGGGTTGGAACCAGTATCGCGATTTCGTTTTCAAGCGGCAGCAAGAGATGGGCATCATTCCCAAGGCGGCCAAGCTCACGCCGTGGCCGGACCAGGCCCATGCGGACGTATACGGCGGCATGACGCTTCCGACGTGGGACTCGCTGAACGCGACCGACAAGGCGGCCTACGAGCACGAGATGGAAGTCTACGCCGCGTATCTCGCGCAGACCGACTACGAAGTCGGACGCGTCATTGAAGCGTTCAAGAAGACCGGACGCTACAACAACACGATGATCATCTGGATCCATGGCGACAACGGCGCGAGCGCTGAAGGATCGCTGAACGGAACCCCGAGTGAAGTGATGACGTTCAACGGCGTGTTCCTGACGCCAGCGCAATACGGCCCGCGGTTCTTGTCGCACTGGGGCGACGAATATACGGATCCGCACTATCCGGTGTCATGGGCTTGGGCGCTGGACACCCCGTTCAAATGGACGAAACAAATCGCATCGTTTTTCGGCGGCACGAAGAACGGCGCGATCATCTCGTGGCCTGGCCATATCAATGACCCTGGTGGCATCCGCCAGCAGTTTCACCACGTCATCGACATCGCGCCGACCATCCTCGAGGCGGCGGGCATCACGCCCCCCGACGAGGTCGACGGGGTCAAGCAGACGCCGCTCGAGGGCGTCAGCATGACATACACCTTCGACAAAGCGAACGCGAATGCGCCCTCGACCCACCATACGCAATACTTCGAGATGTTCGGCGCAGCCGCGCTCTACAATGACGGCTGGATCGCCGCGACGCAGCCGCACACGATCCCGTGGCTCGTGTTCTCGAACAAGCCCATCCAGGATGTATGGGGAGCCGAGAAATGGTCCCTCTATCACGTCACGGCCGATGACGATTGGACGGAATACAACGACGTCAAAGCCAAATACCCCGACAAACTCAAGGAACTGCAAGACCTATTCGTCACCGAGGCGCAGAAGAACAACGTCTTCCCGCTCAACAACCTACCGTTCACTTTCGACGCTCGGCCGAGTCTCATCGCTGGACGAACGACCGTCACCTACCATCCGGGCATCATCGCGCTGAACCAGGCGGATACGCCCAACGTCCTCAACAACGACTACAGCATCGAAGGAGATATCACGATTCCAGCCGGCGGGGCGAACGGTGTCATCGTCGCGGACGGTGGGCGATTCGGCGGGTACTCGCTGTTCTTGCAGAACGGCCAACCGCATTTCACCTATAATCTGATCGACACGTCACCGACCCCATATCGATGGGTTGGCGCGAGCAAGCTCTCAGCCGGCCAGCACAAGCTCACGTTCAGTTTCGTGTATGACGGCGGAGGGTTTGGCAAAGGCGGAGTCGGCACCCTGAGCGTCGACGGTAAAGCCGTTGACACCCATCGCGTGCCCGCGACGGTGCCTTCCACCTTACCGTGGTTCGAAGGTCTCGATATCGGCGGCGACTACTCCACGCCGGTCGATCCAAGCTATACCGTGCCGAACAAGTTCACCGGCTCGATATCGCAAGTCGTATATCACACCGGCCCGCTGAAGATCTCGCAGGCGCAATGGCCGGAGTACTACCAACGCCTGTTCGCCGCGGCGATGGGAATCCAGTAAGCTGCTCTAGGCCTCACGACCGCAACGCCCAATAGCCCGAGGGACCGCCGCGCGCGGTCCCTTTTCTATCGTTCGTCGGTCTTGACGAGCGCTACATGCCCGCGAGATACGCCTGCGTACAGAATGGTGAAGCATGCGTCCGCGCGTACGACACGAAGCACGAGCGGCTCTTGACGTTTAGCGGGCCACCTCGTGCTCGGCAACACGCTGGACCCCAACGGCCAGAACCTAATGGTCGAGGGCGTGCCCACTCCGGACGCGTGCTTGACGTAAAGAACGTCGACACGGGCGCTGCCGCGGTGAAATCACTCACCAGATAGCCGCCGTTCTGGGGATTTGGTGACGCGGTCGCGAACGGTGCTGCATGCTCGGTCGAGGATGCGCCCATGCCATCTAGGGACTCCAAGGTGACCCAGATCGTCGTCACCGGATCGTCGGCAGGCGGCGTCGAGGCGCTCACCCAGCTATTCTCGTCGTTGCCGCGCGATTTTCCGGCGCCCATCGTCATCGCCCAACATCTCGACCCGAAGGCGAAGACAGCGCTCGCCGACATCCTGTCGAAGCACACGTCCTTACCGATCCACGTCGTCACGTCGTCCGAGCCGCTTAAGGCCGGAACTGTTTACGTGATTCCCAACAACCGCAACGTGAAGATCTCTGACCATGCAGTGATGGTGGAGAGAGCCGCGGAGGGCGCGCAACCCTCAGTCAACCTGCTGTTCTCAAGTGCAGCGGAGTCTTTCGAAGAAGGGGTGATCGCGATCGTGCTGAGCGGAATGGGCTCTGACGGCGCGGTGGGAGCGCGCTCGGTTAAGCGTCATGGCGGCACCGTCATCGTACAGGATCCAAAAACCGCGCTTTTCCCGTCCATGCCGCAATCGCTGCCTCCGACGTCGGTGGATATCGTCGCACGTCTCGATGCGATAGGCCCGTTACTGCACGATCTGCTCGCCGGAACGTACACGCCGAACGAGCCGCAAGAGCGCGTCGCCTTGCGCTCGCTGCTCGCGCAGATCCGCGACGAGATCGGACTTGATTTCTCCAACTACAAGACGCCGACGATCATACGACGCTTGTCTCGCCTTATGGCGGCCACTCGCACCCAAACGGTGACGGAATACATCGAATACCTCCGGCAGCATCCTGAAGAATACCAGCGGCTCATCAGCAGCTTCCTCATCAAGGTGACGGAGTTCTTCCGCGATCCAGCGTTGTTCGCGGCATTGCGCGACAACGTGCTGCCGCAGCTCATCGACTATGCCGACAAGAACTCGCACGAACTGCGCCTATGGTCGGCGGGATGCGCCACCGGTGAAGAGGCATATTCGCTCGCGATCACGCTGGCAGAGATGCTCGAGCAGCGCAAAGGCGCGCCGAACGTCCGTATCTTCGCGACCGATCTCGATGATAACGCCATCGCCTTTGCGCGCCAAGGTGTCTATGCTGCCGACGCGGTCGAATCGGTCCCGGCACACCTGCTCGACAGGTACTTCGTGCACACCGATAGCTCGTACATGATCAACAAGAACATACGCTCCATGACCATCTTCGGCCAACACGACCTCGCGCAGCGCGCGCCGTTCCCGCGCATCGATCTGACTCTCTGCCGCAACGTTCTGATCTATTTCACCAAAGAGCTGCAACAGCGCGCGCTCCATCTGTTCGCCTACTCGCTGCGCGGCGATGGCTTCCTCGTCCTCGGGAAATCCGAGTCGACGACGCCGCTGGCGACGTACTTCGAACCGGTCGACGCGCGCTTGAAGATATACCGGCGCCGCGGCGATCGCATCACGCTGCCCCTGGCCGATTCGGTGCAGCACTACATACCGCAGCCGGTGCGGCGCAAACTGCTGATGCCCGCACCGCCCGTTGCCGAGGCGCGTGCGCACAGGCCGTCCGCGAACGAACAGCTCGGCGAATTGCTGATACGCGCCGCCGTGGGCCTCATCGTCGTCGACCGCCACTACGACATCCAGACGATCAACGATGCCGCGCGCGATATGTTGAGTATCAGGACGGTTGCAGTTGGAGAGGATCTCGTCCATCTTGTCAGCTCGATCCCAGGCCCGGAACTCAAAGAGCTCATCGATGCAGCATTCCGGCTGGATCCAGGCCGGTCGCTGCCCAAAGAATTCCGCCTGGCATCGCCGATCTCCGAACAACCGCGCTACATCAGAATCGGGTGCTACGCCGTCATAGAAGGCAGCGGCAAGCCCGAACGCGCCGTGCTCGTGCTGCACGACGAGACCGACGTGACCTCAAGCCGCATCAAGACCGAAGAAGGGCTTATGCGCGTGCAAGAGCAGGCCGCCGCTCTCGGACGCCAGCATCAGGAGCTTCAGGCCGAGCTGCGCGATGTGCTCGCAGCGAATCAGGATCTCATGGAGACGAACCTGCAACTGCGCGATAGCAACGACCGCCTCCAGGTCAATGTCGAAGAATCGCAGTCCTCCGCAGAAGAGATTGAGACCCTGAACGAAGAGATGCAGGCGACCAACGAGGAACTCGAGACGCTCAACGAAGAGCTCCAGGCGACGGTCGAGGAGCTCAACACGACGAACGACGAGCTCGAAGCGCGGTCGCGCGAGCTGGAAGCCTTGCTCGGCATCAAAGACGTCGACCGTGATTTGGGCGGCAATGGCCGCGAGCAGTTTCTGGAAATGCTCACACGATTGCCCGTGCCGCTAGCCGTGTTCGATCAAAACGGCAAAGCGATTTTCCACAACAAGAGTTACCAACGGGCTGGCGGCGCGAGCAGCGACGGTTTGAAGCTGGTCGATGCCAAGGGCAACGTGCTGCGTCCCGCTGACATCGCCGACACGGCAGACGACCAGCGTACGGTTTGGTTCGCGACGCTAGGGAACAAGAAGAGCAAGAAGCGCTTCCGGGTCATGAGGCACGCGCTGCCCAGCGTCGCGGGGGAACCTCCCGCAACCCTCCTGACATTCTTCGAAGCGGTAGAGCGCCACGATGAGGAGTGAGCTGCATGCGGTTGGTCGCGATCGGTGGCTCGGCCGGCGCCTTGGAGGCGCTTCGAGCATTGGCCGCGCCGCTGAGGCCCGACCTCGACATGGCGTTTCTCACCGTCATCCACTCATCGCCTCGGCATGAGACGAAGCTCCCGCAACTGTTGGCGCGAGTATCCGCTGTGCCCGCTCACGTCGCCGCCGACGGCGACCACATCGAGCGTGGACACATGTATGTCGCGCAGGCCGGCATGCATCTGATCGTCAACGACGGCCGCCTTCGCGTCATGATGGGCCCAAAGGAGAATGCATACCGGCCGTCCATCGACGTGTTGTTCCGAAGCGCCGCGCAGGTTGCCGGGCGAGATGCGGTCGGCGTTGTCATCTCCGGTTCACTCGATGACGGCAGTTTAGGCCTCGCCGCGATAAAGGCTCATGGCGGCATCACGATGGTGCAAGACCCCGACGAGGCGGCTGTTCCCGACATGCCGCGCAATGCGCTGCAATCAAGCGCGGTCGACTACGTGCTGCCGGCCGCCGATATCGGAGCCAAACTGATCGAACTCGATGCTGCACCAGACGCGGGCACGTTTGACAACGTTGTGGCAAGTCGCGTTCCCGTCGATTCAAACGGCATGCCTTCCGAGGAAGATTTCGGACAACCGTCCGCGTTCGTCTGCCCCGAGTGCGGCGGGACCCTTTGGGAGCTGGACGGAGAAAGGACCAGCCACTACCGCTGTCGCGTTGGCCATGCATACTCGGCCGACACGCTCATAACAGAAAAGGAAGGCACGCTCGAAGCGTCGTTGTGGACAGCTGTCCGCTCGCTGCAAGAGCAGGCCGACTTCATGAAGCGCATTGCGGACAGGGCACGGCGTTCGAACGCGCAACACCGCGTGCTCCGCAATTTCGAGAAGAAGCGCGCGCAAGCCATCGCCGCTCGCGATGCCGTCAGGTCGGTACTCCAGCGCTTGGGCGCCGAAGAGGCACGCGCCGACGAAGTCCAAGCCGAAGGCGCCGTAGGTATACCGGGGGCCGGCGACTGACAAGGCGAAGCCTGACGCATCACGAATAACGCATCGGACTGTCCGCTGATGCCACAAACTAGTCGCTCTTTTCAGACGTTTCATTCATTGCCGCTCCGCCACATGATGGCGATGATCGGCAATTTGCGGCGCAGCTTCAAGCTCGCCGCTGAGGGTTTCTTTGGGCCCATACCAGATGAAAGCAAGGCCGCATTCGATGAGGCCGCCCAGTCGCTCGAGCGTTTGGACCAGCAGCTACGCCAAAGCTTCGAAGTCCGTCTGCCGGGTGGCCCAAATGGTGCGGCGGAAGGGGACGGACAAAAAGCATCCCAGCTGACCGCGCGCGAGCGCGAGATCGTTCGTCTTATGTCAGCGGGCTATCATAACAGCGAGATCGCCAAACGACTCAATTACGGTTTGGGCACGATCAAGGCCCACGTGCGCGCGATCCTCGAGAAGCTGGGTGCGACAAGCCGAACCGAGGCGGTCGCCATCGCGGAGCGCAAGCGCATCATCTAGCGCTTAGGCGGGCCGTTTGTCGGGTTCTTTCCGGCTGCGCAGCCTCGTCGGTAAATCGGAGGACGCCCGCTCCCGCAACAGCGACTCTATCTTTTTCTCTAACCCGCCGTTGATGACGCACGTGTGGCAAACAACCCAGTCGTGAACGCGTACGACCGACGTCTTATTCTTAGCGCAAAAGGAGCAAATCATATTGTTTGGCGCCCGCTTCGCCGGCGACGCCAGCAAACGATACGTCCGACTAGACTATCCGTTCGGCGCTGGCGCCTGCTCTGGGGCTGGCGCCAACGTACGTGTGGTCGCTCGTCGGCGGATGGCCTCAGCTTAGGTCGTCGCCGTTGCGCGGGCCGCTCTGCCAGTTCGCTCGGCAACCCAGTTATAGATCAGCGCTAGCAGCGCGCCCGCGACGGCCGCGACGACGATCGTGGCAAGCCAGATCAGCACGTAGGTGAACGGCGAAAGCCAGAAGCCGCCGAAGTGGTGCGCGGCCATGTAGCCGTAATCATGAGGACCGCCGTGCATTTTCCACATGCCCGCGCCGGGCGCCGGCATCGGCCCGCTCGGTGGTCCGCCGGGCTGTGCGGGCAGTCCGCCGCCGCCCGGATTGATCTGAATCGGGCCTGTCTCGGATCGCTCGACGCCACCCATCCAGCCCACCATATGCGCGTGCACCAGCGCCAGCAGCGGCCATGCGAAAAGCCCCTTAAGGAAAGCGAGCACCGCAAACGCGGTCGCCATACCGGCCGGGCTCAATAGCAGGTAACGGTTTGGTACGATTGCCTCGTTGCTTTGCATGTATGAACTCCTCTGGGATCATAGTACGGCCGGATACTTTGGCTTTCCAGGGATTTTGCGACCGAGCAAGCAGCCGCTGCCCGGCAGATGGAACGTTCACACCGCTTTTTCACTTTATTATGATAGGGTAGTTACAGGTATGGAGGCGGGTATGCGTCGTTCGCTGCTCGGGGCGGTTGCGGCTGTTTTGGGCGTGGTCGCTTTGTTGTGTTCGCCTCTGCCTTCCCAAGCCGAGCAGTACGTCGGCGTCGCGCGCCTCAGCGTCGCGAGCGGATCCGTATCGATCCGCCAGGCCGGCTCCAACGACACGGAAGCGGGCGTCGTCAACGCACCCGTGACGGCCGGCGACTACGTATTGACGGGCGACGCCTCGCGCGCCGAAGTCCAGATCGACGACGCCAATTTCATCCGCGCGAGCGAGGACGTCCAGCTGCGCTTCACGCGCATGGACGAGAGCGAGCACACGCTGCAGCTGGCGGCCGGTACCATCGAACTTTCAATCCTCAAGGCGACGGATGGACGGCCGTCCGTACAAACCCCGTCGATCACGATCATGCCGGCCGACGCCGGCATCTATCGCATCACCGTGACGAAGGACGGCACGACGCTGCTGACCGTGCGTTCGGGTAAAGCCGAGCTGTTGACCGCCGGCAGTTCGCAGACGGTTCAAGAGGGTATCAGCGTCTCAATCAGCGGCTCCTCGAGCAATCCGTCCGTCCGCACGGTGCAAACGGTCGCCTACGACGACTTTGACGAGTGGAACACAGAGCGCGACAAGCTCGCATGGCGCGCGTACACGATGACCGACTACGCCAGCAGCGAGATCAGCGGCCTTGCTGACTTATCGAGCTACGGCCATTGGAACTACGCGCCGCAGTACGGCTATGTGTGGTCGCCATACAACCAGTCGAACTGGTCGCCGTATGCCAACGGACGCTGGGCATGGGCGCAGCCGATCGGCTGGACGTGGGTGGGATACGAGCCGTGGGGCTGGGCGCCGTATCACTACGGACGTTGGTTCTACGCCCCGGCAT
>JAFAKE010000086.1 GCA_019235715.1 Vulcanimicrobiota bacterium | reverse complement strand
CGGCGCACGAGCGATGGCGCCTTATTCGCGACGACGAGCTGCAGATGATGTCCGGGATAGCCCTCGTGCACGTTGGTCAGCAGCATGCCGTACAAGTTGTGACCGACCATTTGCTCGCGCTGTTCTGGTGCCGGCGCGCTCGAATCCTCAGGCGTCACGTAGTACAGGCCCTGTTGGCGCTCGTCGAATGGCCCCGGCGCCATGTAGGCGGCATACGGGATCGTTGGCCGTTGAAACAGCGGCGTCTCGACGATCTCGAGCATCTCGCCGTCGGGCACCGTGACAAGGCCGCGCGACACGACGAAGTCGCGCGCGAGCCGCAAACCGCGCCGATATTGTTCGAGAAGATCGCCGCTCGGCAGCGCGTCGTTGCGCAGCCGCTCGAGAAGATGCGCCCACGGCGTGCCCGGTTCTATGAGCTCTGCGACCTCCTGGAGGCGCAACTCGGTGAGGCGGACCGCTTCGCGGCCGAATTCGAGCAGCGACGCCGCTGTATACGGCAAGCGATGTTCGTGCTCGAGCTTGTAGTCGAAGAACGCACGGCCGACCGCAAACGCCATGCCGTCACGCCGTGCATGCGTGTCGTGCAGGAAGCGGCCGTAGTCCTTGAGCGCCGCAAGCGCCGCACGGCACGGGGCGACCGCCTCGTCACGGCTGTCGAGCAGCGGCATGACCGTGCGCTCGAAGAAGTCGATCGTGCCCTCGGTCTCATCGATCGCGATGTCCGTCCACACCTGCGGCGAGCGCCGCAGATTGCGCATGCCCGCGGCCAGCATGTCCGGGATTGCACGCATGCGGGCCGCGGCGGACGGCACGCGCTCCGCGAGCGGTGCGAAGTCGCGCGCGAAAATCGAGTAGACGGCATCGGCGGCAAGCGACGGATATAAGGATGGATCGTGTTCGTACGGCCGCAGTTCGGTAAGCTCGCGCAGCTGGACTTGCAGCTCGGACATGAGCAGCTGATGATCGATGCGCTCTTCAGGGGTCAGATCGCCTGGGGTGAAATCTTCGAGCTGCGCGATGTGCGCTTTGAGAGCGGCTTGCGTGTGCGCGATGCCATCAGCGCTCACGTCGGGCAAGCGGTCGTCGTAGTCGTGCAGGCCGATCCAGGTCGCATGGATGGGATCGTCCTTGAGGCGCGCGGATATGATCGCTTCGGTCGTCGCAGCAAAATCAGTCATGTCGGAGCGCTCGGTTCGGCTCCTGACCGGCCATAATCTCGCGTCATTTTGTGACTTGATATCGAACATATGTTCGATTATACTAATCTCCCATGTCTACCTCCGTCGCCGAGCTGCGTAGCGCATTAGAGCGCCGCTGGCAAGGGGTCGTCCCCCACGCCGCCGCTCCGGTGCGGCCGGGCAGGGCGAGCGGTATTGTGGATCTGGACGCGCTGCTCGGCAGCGCCGGCGTGCCTGCGGGGCAGCTGACCGAGCTGTTCGGCTCGCGCTCGTCGGGCAAGACGATGATCGCGTTCGCGCTGCTGGCCGCATCGATGCGCGAGGGTGCGCTGGGCGCATTCGTCGATCCGGCACGACGATTTTTCGCGCCTGCAGCGGCGGGCGCCGGCGTCGATCTGCGCCGCCTCATCGTCGCGCGTCCGTGCGATTGCGCCGGTGTGCGGCGCGCAGCCGATGCGCTCGTGCGCGGCGGCGCCTGTCCGGTCGTCATCGTCGATTGCAGCGAGTCGCCTGCGGCGCTGCAGACGCATCACTGCGCGCGCCTTGTCGGTCAAGCGGAAAAGACGGGCACGACGCTCGTCGTCCTCTCCAGCGGTGACTTGCAAGCGGTGGCATCCTTCGCCTCGCTGCGCTTGCGCGTGCACGGCCTCACGCCGTTGTGGCAATCCGGCAGCGGCGCCAGCGATCGGCTGTTGGGCTGCGCCGCATCGGTCGATGTCGCCAAATCGCGAGCGATCGCGCCGGGCCGCAGCGCGCGTTTCGCCGCCATGCTGCCGGATGTCGCGGGCACGTGGCCGCACTGATGCAGCGCCGCATCGCGTGTTTGGTCTTGCCTCAGTTCTCAGTCGAGGTGTGCCTGCGCACGAAGCCCTCTTTAAAAGGAAGACCGATCGCGATCGCGCAGGGCGAAGCGCGCCGCGAGATCGTGTGCGCGGGCCGCACGAGCATCGGCGTCGTGCCCGGCATGACGCCCAAACAAGCACGTGCGGCGTGCCCTGGGCTGGTCGTCGTCGCGCGCGATGAAAACGCCGAGCTTGCGGCGACGAGCGAATTGCTCGATGCATTGGAGACGTGCGGGCCGCTGGTCGAAGGCAGCGCGCCGGGCATCTGCTACTTCGATGCGGCGTTGTTGCCAGGCGGCGAAGCGGCGGCGCTCGGCGCTGCCGTTTCGCTCGCGAGCGAGTTGGGATTCACGTGCGCCGCTGCCATCGCCGACGATAAATTCAGCGCGCGCTGCGCGGCATTGGTCGCCGGCGGCGGCGTGAGCATCGTGCCGGCCGGCGGTGCCGCCGCATTTCTTGCGCCGCTTTCGATCAATTTGCTGGCGTTGGCTGCGGGCGATGCACAGCGGCTCGATCTACTCGGCCTGCGCACGCTCGGTCAACTTGCGGCGCTGCCTGCAGGTCCGTTGGCTTTGCGTTTTGGCGAACGCGCGCGGCGTTATCGCCAGCTCGCGCGCGGTGCTGACGACGAGCCGCTGCAACCGCGCAGCGTGACCGCGCACTATGAAAACCGGTTCGCATTCGACGGCGCGGTCGATCGCCTCGAACCCGTGCTGTTCGCATTGCGCGGCTGCCTTGCGACCGTCGCCGCACGGCTTGCCGGGTGCGCGCAGACCTGCGACCGCTTTGACGTCGCATTGGAATTCTCGGCGGAGAGCGTGACGGTGCCCGTGCTGCTGGCCGAACCGACCGCGTCGGCAGAGACGATGTTCCATCTCGCGCGCATCGCGTTGGAGTCGCGCGAGATGCTCGAATCGATCGCCGCCATCGTCGTGCGCGTGACGCCGTGCGGGCAGGCGCCGCCGCAGCTCTCGCTGTTCGACGGCAGCGCCGCCTCGCGCAAAGCCGCAGTGGCGGCCACGATCGCGCGCCTGCAAGCGGCCCTTGGCCGCGACGAGGTGGTGACGATGGTACCCGCTCCGGCGCGTTCGCGACTGCCCGAGCGGATGCAGCAGGCGACGCCGATCCAGTCGCCGCGCGATCTCGAGCTTGCCGGTGCCGCGCGTTCGCGCAATGCGCGCACCGTGCGTTCTGCCGATGCACGCGTGCGCGTGGCCGTGCCGTGGAAAGCTCGGGTTCAAGAGCCCGGGCTTGCACTGCGCAAGGCCGAGCCTCCACCTCACGAGGCCGGCCTCAGCAACGGCGCGATCGCGCCGACAGGCCGCGCAAACGGCATCACGACGCCGGCAAGGGGAGCGTGGGCGCCCGCGCTGCGTTTGGTGGATCCCCCCAAACCGATCGCAGCGCCGGCGCCGAACGCCACACGCGCCGGTCCGTTCCGTTTGAGCGAAAGCTGGTGGGAACACGGCGTCGAGCGCGATTACTATCAACTCGTCGATACCGCAGGCGCGCTCGTGCTCGTCTTCCGCGATTTGCGCGACGGCTGCTGGTATCTGCAAGGCGTGTTCGATTAGATGGAATACGCCGAGCTGCACTGCCATTCGAACTTCAGCCTGCTCGATGGCGGATCGCATCCCGAAGAGCTGATCGAGTGCGCGCGCGAGCTGGGTTTGGCGGGCATCGCCATCACCGATCGCAACGGCGTCTATGGCGCCGTGCGCTTCGCCCAAGCGGCGCGCGAAGCGCAGGTGCAAGCCATCATCGGCGCCGAGGTGACGATGGAAGACGACAGCCACATCGTGCTGCTCGCGCAGACCAAAGACGGCTACGGCCACCTCTCGCGGCTGCTCAGCCGCGCGCATCTGGACAACGAGCGCGGACAGCCGCGCACGTCGTATCATAATCTCGCGCGCTACGCCGGCGGCCTCATCGCGCTCTCCGGGTGCGAGCACGGCGCGGTGCCGCGCGCGCTGGCCGCGGGCGACTTCCGCGCCGCCTGCGAGCAGGCGAGCACGCTGCGCGACATCTTCGGCTGGGGAAATTTCTGGATCGAATTGCAGCGCCATCTGCTGCCCGAAGACGGCCCGCGCATCAAGTCGCTGTGCGCGTTGGCCGACGCCTTAGAGCTGGGCACCGTCGCGACCGGTGGCGTCCACTACGCGATCCCCGAACACCGCGCGCTGGCCGACGTGCTCACCTGCATCCGGCTCAAGACGACGCTCGACGAAGCCGGCACGCGCCTGCGGCCCAACGGCGAGTACTACCTGCGTTCGCCGCAGATGATGGCGCATTTGTTCAACGAGCATCCGCGCGCGCTGGCCAACAGCGTCGCGCTCGCGCAGCGCTGCGAATTCCGGCTCGACAAGCTGCGCAACGAGTTCCCCGACTTTCCGCTGCCGCCCGGCGAGACGGCGTTCTCGTATCTGTATTCATTGGTGCAGGAAGGCGTGCGCCGCCGGTACCGTCCGGTGACGCCCGACGTCAGCAAGCAGATCGCACACGAGCTCGGCGTCATCGAGCGCATGGATCTGGCCGGCTACTTCCTCATCGTGTGGGATATCGTGCGCTTCGCGATGGAGCGCAACATCTTGATCCAAGGCCGCGGATCGGCAGCCAATTCGGCCGTATGCTATGCGCTCAACATCACAAGCGTCGATCCGGTCGGGTTGAAGATGCTGTTCGAACGCTTTCTTTCAGAAGAGCGCGCCGAGCTGCCGGATATCGATCTCGACTGCCCGTCGGGCGACCAACGCGAGCAGATCATCCAATACGTCTACCAGCGCTATGGACGCGAGCACAGCGGCATGGTCGCCGAAGTGATCAGCTATCGCGCGCGCTCGGCCGTGCGCGACATCGGCAAGGCGATCGGCCTCTCGCTCGATCAGGTCGATGCGCTCGCCAAATCGCTCGACGTGTATTCATCGACGCAAGTCGGCGAAGAAGCCGCGCGCGCAGCCGAAGCGGCGTCCGGCGTGCCGCGCCACGAGTCGATGGGCGTCACGAAGCACGGTGAACCCAAGCCGATGTCGGCAGCCGACGTCCATGAGGCCGTCGCCACGCTGCCGCACGCCCTTGCGGTCGAGGCCGGCAGCAACGACGCGCAAACGCTTTTCGAGCTGTGCGCGCGCATCGATAGCTTTCCGCGCCACCTGAGCCAGCACGTCGGCGGCATGGTCATCACGCGCTCGCCGCTCATCGAGGTCGCGCCGCTCGAACAGGCGGCGATGCCGGACCGCACCATCGTGTGCTGGGATAAAGATGATTGCGCGACGCTGGGCCTCATCAAGATCGATCTGCTGGGCCTGGGGATGCTCAACGCGATCGAGCTGGCGATCGCCGAGATCAAACGCGTGCGCGGCGAAACGGTTGACTTGGTGGACCTGCGCGCCTGCGACGATCCGAAAGTCTACGATATGTTGTGCGGCGCCGACACCGTCGGTCTGTTCCAAGTCGAGTCGCGCGCGCAGATGGCGACGCTGCCGCGCCTGAAACCGCGCAACTTCTACGACGTCGTCATCGAGGTGGCGGTCATCCGTCCCGGACCCATCCAAGGCGACATGGTCCATCCTTATATACGGCGGCGCAAGGGACTCGAGCCGGTGACCTATCCGCACCCGGCGCTCGTGCCCGTCTTGGAGCGCACGTTGGGCGTGCCGCTGTTCCAAGAGCAAGGCATGCGCATCGCGGTCGAGACCGCGGGCTTCACGCCAGGCCAGGCGGACGAGCTGCGCCGCGCGATGGGCCACAAGCGCTCGTACGAGAAGATGGCGCGCCTCAAGAACCGCCTCATCGACGGCATGGCCAAGAACGGCATCAACCGGGATCTCGCCGAGCGCTTGTATCAAATGCTCAGCGCCTTCGCCGACTTCGGCTTCCCCGAATCGCACGCCGCCTCGTTCGCGCTCATCGTCTACGTCTCGGGCTTTCTCAAACGCTATTATGCGCCTGAGTTCTACGCGTCGCTGCTCAATGCGCAGCCGATGGGATTCTATTCGCCCGAATCGCTGATCGCCGATGCGCGCCGGCATAACGTGACGATCTTGCAGCCCGACGTCAACGCATCGCATTTCGCGTGCACGGTCGAACCGTTCGACCGTCAGGCGAATGCAGATCCTCCCGCGGTTCCGAGCGCGTGCGACTGGCGGCATCCGGTCGCGCTGCGCATCGGATTGAGCCAAGTGCGCGGCATCGGCGAAAAGCATAAAGAGATGCTCGAAGCGCAGCGCGCGCACGGGTCGTATCGCGATGTGCGCGACTTCGTGCTGCGCACGGGCCTTCCCAAAGACGTCTTGGAATCGCTGGCTGCGGTCGACGCCTTCGCGTGCTTCGGCCTTGCGCGCCGCCAGGCGCTGTGGGAAGTGCAACGCCTCGCCGAGCTGCCGCGCGCCGGCGCGCTCGAGCGCGACATGAGCATCGACGAACCCGAGGTCATCCTGCCGCGCATGCATCAAGTAGAAGAGGCCGCAGCCGATCTGTGGGGTCTCGGTTTGTCGGCGACCTATCACGCCATGCAGTTCTATCGCGATCACCTTAAAGCCAAGCGCATCTATTGCGCGGCCGATCTCGAAAAGTTGCCCAACCGCCTTGTGGCCAAGGTGGCCGGCATCGTCACGACGCGCCAGCGACCGGGCACCGCGAAAGGCTTTGTGTTCACGACGATGGAGGATGAGACCGGCCTTATGAACGTCATCATCCGCCCGGACATCTATCAGAAGTACCGGCCCATCGCGCGCGACGAGCCGGCGGTCATCGTCGAAGGCGTGCTGCAAAAAGACGACGGCCGCATCAACATCCTCGCGCGCCGCTTCTGGAAGCTCGACCTCGATAGCCTGGCCAAGGGGCTAACCGTCCGCAATTTCCATTAGCGGCGCGCTTTTGGCGTCGCGAAGCCGCCGGCGCCCAGGAAACTTCCGATTGAAAGTCCGAGTAGCATCGCCTATGAGCAACGCTATCATTCGAGGCGCCGCGCTTGCGGTCGTCTGCATACCTGTCTTATTCGCTGCGCCGGTGGCCGCCGCCACCGTCGACGACGTCCTTAACCACGCGCGCGCAGCGGTTGGCGGCAGTGCGGCTGAGCGCGCCACCTCTCTTCACATCAGCGGCACGATCGCCATCACCGGCGTCAAGGGCACGTTCGATGCGTGGAATGACGCGAAGACCGATAGCTTCGCGCAGTACTCGAACGCAGGGGCTTTCTCCGGCGGCGGCGGCTGGGACGGCACGCACAACTGGAATCAGGACGCCAGCGGCTACGTTTGGGACGACGGCGGCAAGGCAGGCCTGTACAGCGCGATTGAAAACGCGTATGTCGCCAACGGCGACTATTTGCGGCCGGCCAGACGCGGCGCCGTCAAGCTGCTGCCGCGCCAAACGGATAAGGGCGTCACGTACGACGTGGTCGAGGCGACGCCGCAGGGCGGCTTGCCGCTGACGATCTGGTTCAACGCGACGACGCATCTGCCGGCACGCACGGTCTCGACGATCGGCATCAACACGACGACGACGACGTTCGACGACTATCGCAGCGTCAACGGCGTCAAGATCCCCTACCACCAGCATCAGACGACCGACACCGGCAACGACGTCGATGGCATGGCGACGAGCGTGCAGATCAATCCGCCCGATACTGCCGCGCATCTCGCGCGGCCCGCCTCGCGTGCCGCCGATGCATCGATCGACGGCGGTCAGACCACCGTGCCGATCGACTTGGTCGACAATCACGTCATCGTGTCCGTCATGCTCGACGGCAAAGGCCCCTACCATTTCGCATTCGATACCGGCGGCTCGAATCTGATCGACACGTCGGTCGCCCAAGCGTTGGGGCTGCAACAGGCCGGAGCCATGCAGGGCGGCGGCGTGGGCAACCAGACCGAAACGATCTCATTCGCGAAGGTCGCGACGCTGGCGGTCGGCGCTGCGACCGTCAAAGACCAGTACTTCGCGATCTTGCCGGTGCGCGCGGGTTTCAGCGTTGCCAGCGGCGTGCCGCTTGACGGTCTCATCGGCTTTGAAGTGCTCGCGCGTTTCACGACGACCTTCGACTACGCGGGCAAGAAGCTGACGCTCGCGATGCCGGGGAGCGCGGCGGCACCGCCTGCCGGAGCAGACGTCGTCCCCTTCGTGTTCAACAACACGATCCCGCAAGTCGCCTGCATGCTCGACACGGTTTCGGGCGATTGTTCGGTGGATACCGGCAGCCGTGCGGCGATTTCGGTCCTCACGAGGTTCAGCGAGGCGCACCCGAACCTCGTGCCTGCTGACGCAACTGCCATCGGCGTCAACGGCTTCGGCATCGGCGGGCCTGCGCTCGGCCGGCTCGGCCGGCTCGCGTCGCTCCAGATCGGCGCGACGAAACTGACCAACGTCATCACCGATTTCAGCGAGCAGAAGAAGGGCTACTTCGCCAACCCGTTCATCGCGGCGAACATCGGCGGCGGCGTCTGGCGGCGGTTCACCGTCATCTTCGATTATGCGAAGCAGACGATGACGCTGATCCCGAATGCGAATTTCGCGACTGTTGAGCCGCAGGATCGCTCTGGAGCGTTTCTCGTCGTGCAGGGCGGCGCGCCGCTGGTCATCGACGTGCGCGCGGGGACGCCGGCGGCGCAAGCGGGA
>JAFAKE010000053.1 GCA_019235715.1 Vulcanimicrobiota bacterium | reverse complement strand
CTGCGTCGGAATCGTCTGGCAGACATCTACGAATCTGCTCGTCGCATTTGGCTCACGTATTGCCGGCAGCAGATTCCCGGTGTTCGCGCTCGTAAGACCCGGCATTGTCGCATCGCTCTATGCGTATATGCTCGTGGCGATGTACGACTTCGGCGGCATCTTCGCCACGGCGCTCTTCTATCTCGTGGTCGCGCAGATCAATTTCGTGCAGCAAACGCTCGGCACGTCCGTGAAGCTTCTGAAGCTGGATCGCGCTCAAGACCAGGCCACGACGCTTGTCCGCGACCTTTCGCATCTTCTCGAAGCCGACTCCGTGGAGTTCGGGCGGGAAGTGCGCAACATCGCGCAGAGCATGGCGCGGACGATGGCGATGAGCCGGCGCGAAGTCGCGATGGTCGGGCTTGCCGCCGAACTTCACGAAATCGGCAAGTGCCGCATACCGTACCGCGTGCGCACAAACTCCGGCCTCTCCGATGCCGAAGTGGCGCAGTATCTTTCATATCCGCGCATCGGCGCCGTGATGGTGCGCAGCTCGGACGCGCTGCTGCCGCGCGAGATCGCCGACTGGATCGAGTACCATCGGGAACATTTCGACGGCAGCGGCGGTCCGCGCGGATTGCGCGGCGATGCGATCCCGCTCGCGTCGCGCCTTATCGCGATCGCGCGCGCCTATGTCGCGATGCTGACCGGTTACGACGGTTCGGATGTCGTCAACAAAGAAACAGCGCTCACCCGTCTTACGTCAGACGGAGGAGCGCTGTTTGATCCGGGGTTGGTAGATCTACTAGAGAACTTAGTTCAGGCCAGGAAAGATTCCGTTATCGAACGCGTGCATGAAGTGGCCGATGCTGGCTAGCACGCCGCCAAAGCTGTGGAGGACGTTATATAAAACGCCACCGAGTTCGTGGAGATGCATCTGAAGGGCTCCTTCTTTTCAGTTCGCTCGCGAGCTCGGGCGCGGTCGACGTCCTTTGCTGACTCCGCATTCTCGAGATCACCGGCCCACGGTGGTCTCGGGAATCCTGAGTCTCGGACCCGGATGTCGCAGAATGCGGCCGGTTATCATACCGGTCGATCCTAGGGCAGCGTCAGTCCGGCCTCAACCGTCCTCGAAACTATCTGATGCACCAACTGTTGTAAAAACATCAGTTATGCATCGATGGCGACCGCTTCATAAGTGATTGCGGTCACACCTGCTGGTCTATATCGGTTCGTATGAAACCGGCAAAAATATCTGCTACCAATTGGTGGAAGCCCAGAATGACGAGGGCCGGCTAAAGCCGGCCCCTTCATTTATTAGTACGTATGTTCGATTCCTGAATCTATGAAGCGCCTACGAGCGCGGGAAAGCACGGCGTCACCCACTTGCGATAGCGCTCGAGCTTGCCGACCGAGACCTTCTCGTACAGATCGCCAAGCGCGGCCGAGATCGGACCGATCTCGCCGGACCCGACCTGTCTGCGGTCGACTTCGATGACCGGCCCGACGCCGACGGCCGTTCCGGAGAAAAACACTTCTTCAGCGGCGTAGAGCTCGCTGCGATCGATGCTGCGCTCGACGACATCGACATTCAGCTCGGCGCGGCAAAGCTCGATGAGCGTGTCGCGCGTGATGCCCTCCAAGATGCTGTCCGTGACCGGCGGCGTGATGACCACTCCGTCGCGCACGATGAAGATGTTCTCCGCGCTGCCTTCCGACACGTGACCATCGGGCGTCAGCAAAATCGCTTCGTCAAATCCGTTCTCGACCGCCTCGGTCTTGGCGAGCGCGGAACTCACGTAGACGCCGGTAAGTTTCGCGCGCGCCGGCGCGCTGTTGTCGTCGATGCGCCGCCACGACGCGATGCCGACTTTCAAGCCCTTCGACGCGTCGAAATACGATTTGTGGGGCACGGCGACGATCGCGAAGTCGCCTTTGACGTTGTGAAGCCGCACGCCGATCTCTTCAGACGACTTGAACGCCAGCGGACGGACGTAGACGTCCTGACGATATTCGTTGCGGCGCGCGAGTTCCACCGTGTGGCGGCACAGCGCTTCGGTGGTCTCGGGAAGCTTCATCATCAGCAGCTTAGCGGACGCGCGCATGCGATTGTAGTGCTCGGCAAGCCGGAAGAAATACAGCTGGTTCTCGGGCGCGTGCCAGTAGCCGCGGATTCCTTCGAAACAGCCGGTGCCGTAGTTCAGCCCGTGGGTGAGCAATCCGACCCGCGCGTCGCGATACGGCTTGAACGCGCCGCCGTGGTAGATGATGACATCGCCGAGATCCATGTGCTTCGATGCTCCTGAACTACGTCTTGATGAAACGGTTGACCGCCGCGATCAGCTCTTCGACTCGTTCGTGACCGGTGTCGGCTTTCAGCGAATCGCGGACGCAGCCTTCGATGTGCTGTTGAAGCAGTACCATGCCCAAGCTCTCGAGCGCCGATCGCGCGGACGCGACTTGGGTCAGGATGTCGATGCAGTATTCATCCGACTCCACCATGCGCGCCAAACCGCGCACTTGGCCCTCGATCTTGTGCAGTCGAGAGACGAGCGCGGTCTTGTCCTTGAAGTAGGGATGCGGCATGGCGGCTTTAGCTCCTGGGCGGTCGGGGTATGCCCTCGCCGCTCACCAATCGTACCCTTGCAGACCGGCCAAGTAAAGAGAGATTGACTATCCGCAAGGCCCGGGCTAATATGGGGGTAGGGGGTATATTACGGTGCAAACGTCGAACCGCCTGCTCGAATCCGGCGCAACTGCGGCATTCGCGCTCCGCGGCATGAGCTGCGCCTCATGCGCAGCCGCCATCGAAAACCGGCTTCGTCGCGAGCGCGGGGTGACGAGTGCCACGGTCAACCTCGCCACCGAGCGGGCGAGCGTCCATTTCGATCCGGCGGCGAGCTCGCCCGCGGCCATCATCTCCGCGGTCGAAGACGCGGGATACGAGGCGGAGCTCCTGTCGGCGG
>JAFAKE010000050.1 GCA_019235715.1 Vulcanimicrobiota bacterium | reverse complement strand
ACACGGTCAACGATCCGAACAGCCCGAACTTCAACACCGTCTACACGCAGCGTTACGCGACGCAAGTGTACGACGTCGGTATCGACTACATATTCAGCAAGCAGTTCCCGGTCTATCTCTACGCTGGTTGGGATGGCGACGTGATGGTCGCACGGGCGAACGCACCGATCAACCAGACACACTCCGGACCGTACGTCGGTCTCGGGTTCAAGTTCTAAGCGACCCTTCGTAGCGCACACAGCGCGAAGCGGCGCCCGCAGGGGCGCCGCTTCGCGTTTTCGGCTGGCGGTACGTGGGCATAAGGAAGGCGGCTATGGCACCGCACACGGTGCCAGGAGGGTAACCGATTGACAAGGCACTTCTGTACGATTCTTGCCTGCGCCGTCATGGCGCTCGGCGGGGTCGCGCCGAGTTTGGCCGCCGGAACGGATACATCGGCAACGTTCGGCCCACTCGTGATCGCGGCCGATTCGGGGTCGATGAACTTCGGATCTCCGCCATCGGGCGAGATTCCTATCCTTTATAATGATCATCACGTCTACGCAAACCCGAGCATCCTGAAGCAGAACCGCACGCTCGCCGCGCTGGTCAAGAACGGCGTGATCCTGGTGCCTTTGCGCAGCATGTTCGAAGCGATGGGCGCCAGCGTGAGCTGGGATGCCGGCAGCAAGACCGCCACGGCGCAAAAGCCGGGCGCGTCGGTCCAAGTGACGCTCGGCAAGTCCACGGCGGTGATCAACGGCGAGAGCCGTCCGCTGGACGTTCCGCCGATGATGTACCAGGGCAATGTGCTCGTGCCGGTGCGCGTCATGTCCGAAGCGCTCGGCGCGTACGTCCAGTGGGTGCCGGACCGGCGCATCACCGTCGTACGTTATATCCCGCCCACGCCGGTGCCGACGCCGCCGCCGACGCCCGTGCCGACGACGCCGCCCACTCCGGCTCCGACCGCGACGCCGACGCCTGCGCCAGCCGCGACGGGCTATCTCGGATTCGCTGAAGGCGCATACGTCTTCCACCGCGTGTCGAATGAGTTCGCCGCGCAAGCGACGACGACCGGCAGCTATCAGTACGACGCCGCGCTGCTGTTCAACCCGTTCGCGATCGAAGCGGGTCTGCGCAGCGACCAGTACAACACGACGGTCAACGGCGTGGTGCCCGCGCTGCCGACGGTCTGCAACCCGTCGCTCTCGCCCAATCCGCAAGCGCCGGGCACTCCGGTGACGTTCTTCAACACCATCGACGGCGGCCAGTGCTACGTGCCGCAGTTCAAGGCGCGCCAGACGCTCGGGTATGCCAAGCTGATGTACAAGATCTTCGATCCGCACTTCTACATCGGCGTGAGCTACCTCGGCCAGGCGACCAACTACGGCTATCCGAAGCTCAACGGCTTCGGCGCCGGCCTGTCGAAGCTGCCGGATCTCGATCAGAACTTCACGTTCCACGGATCGTACTACTACTACTGGAACTCGAGCGCCCAGTACACGGTCAACGATCCGAACAGCCCGAACTTCAACACCGTCTACACGCAGCGTTACGCGACGCAAGTGTACGACGTCGGTATCGACTATGTGTTCAGCAAGAACTTCCCAGTCTATCTCTACGCTGGTTGGGATGGCGATGTGATGGTCGCACGCGCGAACGCGCCGATCAACCAAACTCACTCGGGTCCGTACGTCGGGTTGGGATTCCGATTCTAACGACGACATCGACAGGCGTGTGAAACGACGCGCCGGCATGACAAGCGGTCGAGTCGCACGACTCGACCGCTGACGTTTTGCCGCAACTACGCTGTCCCGCATTCGCGGGCCGGCGTGTGTCATGAACCCGCCCTGCGGGAGGGCTTGCCGTTCCGCAAAAGAAAGGTCCTTTGATGTGCGGCCTTCATGCGAGCTTCCGTATCGTTGAAGGTTGCTTTTTTGGGGACGCGAGACCGCTTGTAGTCTCCGGCTCTCGGGAAATGTGGCGGTCGATCGTTACCCGTGGAGCAAAATGAATTGATCATCTTATTCACTTCGCGCCAGGAGGGTAACAGGTTGAGAAAACTCCACGTCGCGGCCTTCGCAGCAGCACTGTTTGTCGCCGCGGGGATCGCACCCAGCTTCGCTGATGGCACGGCCGTCAACGACGCCGCGGTCAATGCGACGATCGCTTCCGGAACGGCAACTCTGGCAACGTCCGGGACCCAGATCGCAGCTGACTTCGGATCGCCGCCGTCGGGCGAGATCCCGATCCTTTACAATGACCACCACGTATACGCCAATCCGAGCATCCTTAAGCAGAACCGTACGCTTGCGGCTCTTGTGAAGAACGGCGTCATCTTGGTTCCGTTGCGCAGCATGTTCGAGGAGATGGGCGCAACCGTAAGCTACGATGCCGCGAGCAAGACGGCGACCGCGCAAAAGCCCGGCGCCTCGGTTCAAGTGACGCTCGGCAAGAACACCGCGGTGATCAACGGCGAAGCGCGTCCGCTCGACGTGCCGCCCGAGATCTACAAAGGTGTGCTGCTCGTGCCCGTGCGCGTGATGTCCGAAGCGCTCGGCGCCTACGTCCAGTGGGTGCCCGACCGGCGCATCACGGTGGTGCGTTACATCCCGCCGACGCCGGTGCCGACACAGCCGCCGACGGCACCACCGCCGCCGCCGACATTAGCACCGACGCCGACGCCGACACCGAAGCCGATCGTGCATCGTGGCTTCGTCGAGGCTGGTCTGCGCTCAGGCAAGACGTATAACGAGTACGCCGCCGGCCAGACCGACGTCGGACAGTCGTACGTCGCGGCAGGCGCGTATGAGGCCGGCGAGTGGGCGTTCAAAGTCGATTGGGTGCAAGACACGTACAACTCGACGGTCAACGGCGTCGTGCCCGCAAGCGTGACCGGCCAGCCGGTCTGCACACCGGGCTTCCAGGGCTCGCCCGGAGCGCAACCGGCGGGCGCAGGAACGACGTACTTCAACACGATCGATGGCGGTACGTGCTTCACACCGCCGTTCAAGGGGCGCGATTCCAACGTCGACGTCCGCCTTGAGTACAAGATCTGGAAGCCTGCGAACATGTATCTGCTCGCGGCGTACGGCCAGGACAGCTTCAACAGCGGCTTCCCGAGCTTGCACGGCTGGGGTGGCGGCCTTGAGATCCTGCCGCGTCTCGATCAGGACTTCACGTACTACGCCTCGGTTCTCGACTTCCCGTCGAACCAGGGCAACTACACGGTAAGCGATGCGAACAGCAGCAACTTTGGCAACGTCTATCGCTTGCAGTACAACGTCGTGAAGTACGACGTAGGCGTCAACTGGACGTTCGCCAACCCGCTCTACCTGTACGCGGGCTGGGGCGGCGACAACCAGCACGGCAACTCGATCGTCGTATCGACGTGCCAACCGGTGGGGACAGGCCCCAACAGTGTCGGATGCCCGCCCGTTCCAGGCACGGTGTTCGGCCACTCGCACTCAGGCTTCTACGGGGGACTTGGCTTCAAGTTCTAGCCGGGAAACCGCACAACGACAGGGCGCCTCTCCCGGAGGCGCCCTTTTATTTTTCCCCGCGATCGATCGCGGCTTTGCGATCTAGCGCCGAGTTTTCGGATAGAGGTACGTGCCAACGCTCGCGCGCGGATCTCCGAATGACGGCGCGCTCGACATGTCAAACGCGGGTAACGGGCGGTACGATCCCAAGAGCGCGTGCGCCTCAAAGCCTGCGCGCGTTCCCGGATAGCGCTCGTCGAGAAAGATCAAATAGCCGTGCGCGAGATCGTCGGCAAACGGCTGGTCCTTGCGCTGCAAGAACTTGGCGAAATCCAGCGTAGCGCCGGGCAGCCAGGTGTCATACGGATAGCGGTCGGCCCAAATACCGAGCGCGTCCTCGATCGCCCGTATGCGATCGAGTTGCTGGGGCAGCGCGAGGGGCGAGTCTCCCTCCAACTGCATATCGCGCAACGCGTTGCGCACGCCGAGATTGCTCAGGCGCTCCGGACCGAAATATTCGTCGGCCGGCGCTTGGCGGGGCGGCGCGATCGGCGCAGCCGTGACCTTCACCGGCGTCCAGACATCGTTGTCGTGCGGCGCGCCGGCCGATGCCAAGACGGGCGAACATGCTGTGGCGAGACTCAGTGCAATGAGTACGCCCGGCACGATGAGGGGCCGATCCAAATGAAAAGCGCGCATGTGGCCGATGCGCGCTTCTTAGCGCTGTCCGAAGCGGCCTGCCGCGCTACTTCGCTGCCGGAGTGGCTCCCGGCGCGGGATCGACTTGCGTCTGCGCGCTCGGGTCGGGCGCGATCATCGCCTGCGTCTCGACGCGTGCGAGCACCGCGTACTTCGTCTTCGGGAATTGATTGAACAGGATCGACCGGCAGCGGTCGGCGAGGCTGTTCGCGTCGGGCGTGTGCATGCGCCAGAACAGATGCGACATCTGGTACGCGCGCTTGGGGATCCAGGAGTCGTGTGGATACTTGTGCGCCCAATCCTCAAGGGCGTCTTCGGCGGTCGACAGCGAGCCGACCAAGCGCGATGCCAGCGTGGGATCGAAGTTCTCGCGCTGCTCGGTGTCGCGGATCATATTGTCGATGCCCAGCGTGCTGAGCTTTTGGCGGCCGAAATATTCATCAGCCGGCGCGACCGCGAGCTTCTGGTCGGCGAGAACGGGCAGCGCGAATGCCATCGCACAGCCCAGTGAGATGATGAGACGGAACGCGCGCTGCATGGCTTTGTCACCCTCATGAAAGACGTCGTGCTCTGATTATATGGGGTATCGGCATAATCAGCGGTGGCGCATATCACGAAAGGCTCTCGTAAAGCCCGTCCTGAAAGATGGCGCCCGTGCCCGACTATCTCGCGCACGAGGGCCTGGAACACGCCGAACGCGCACACGAACATGTCCAAGGCACCTCGGATCCGTTCATGCGATTCGTCCCTATCGCTGCGGCAGTACTCGCCGTGTGTGCGGGCCTTTCGAGCCTGTATGGCAATCGCCTCGCGGAGCGCATGCTCAAGCTCGGTAGCAGCTCGGTCTTAAGCCAAACCCAAGCCTCGGACACCTGGGCCGAATATGAAGCGCAAAGCCTCAAGGCGCACGTCGCGGCGTCCTTCGCGACGACGACGAGCGACCCGAAGATCCGCAAGCAACTCGAGGGCGATGTGCGCAACTATCGGACTCGTCAGGTCCCGCTGTACGCCGAGGCGCGGCAACTGGAGAGCGCGACCACAGCCTCGGTCGAAGCGATGGAGGTCGCGGAGGCGAAGAAGCTGAGGTTCGATGTCGCGACCGCGGTCTTCCAGATCTCGATCGTGCTCGCGTCCATCTCCGCTATGACCAAACGCCCGCCGCTCTTCATAGCCGCGCTGGTGGGTTTCGTGCTCGGCATCGTATCTTGCGTCGTCGGACTGCTGCACTGAAACCGTCGTGGGTGATCGCGTTGATCGCGATCGTCGTCATCGCCGCAGGCATCGGCGCGTATGTCAAACATCAGCACGACCTCACGCTGCCGTCTCGTGTCGACGTGCTGCCCGCCGACGCATCCGTATTCGCGGGCTCGTCGATCGCGCTGCAAGCGCGCCTTGTCGGCGGCGATCCCTCGACGCAGGTCCAATGGACGCTGGTCGGACCGGGCAGCGTGTCTGCCGCAGGCGTGTACACGGCGCCGCTCGAGAGCGGCGGCAGCGCGATCGTCGTCGCGCATGCGGCCGGCATCTCCGGCGCGGCGCGGGTGCGCATCAGCGCGCCGCCGGGCGATGTAGGGTTGCTGCTCGTCGCCTGTTATCAAGCGTCGGGCGTCGATGTGCGCGACCTTTCATCGCTGACGCGCGCGGGCATCATCGGTGCGCCCGAAGATGCGGCGGGCATGGCGGTTGATGATGCGCGGCGCCTCGCATTCGTGTCCGCAAAGGAACGCGTGATGGCGGTCGACCTGCGCACGATGACGGCCCATCTATCCGCACCGTTGCGTAACTCGCGTTTCTCGGGCGCAGCTGAGTTGGCCGGCGGCTATTTCGCGGCGACTGACAACAATGCCGGCCGCGGCGGCCCCGGCGTCTTTATCTTCCGCATCGGCGCCGGCGCTACACCACAGCTCGTCGCCAGCGTGAGCGCGGGCGAGACGCCGGAAGGCATCGTCGCGGATGCCGATGGACGCACGTTCTACGTGACCAACGTGAACAGCGACGAAGTGATCCGCTACGCGTTCGACGGGCGTGGCGGCGCCCGCGAAACCGGGCGTGCGCAGACGGGTCATCGGCCGTATGGGATCGCGCTCGATGGGCCGCGCGGGCTCTTATTCGTCACCGACAACGATACGCCGACCGTCAGCGGCGATCGCTCGCATCCTGGCCTCGAGATGTTCCAATTGCCAGCACTGCGTCGCGTCGGATCGCCGCTGAACACAGGCTCGAAGGAAGCGTTGCCCATCGGCGTCGCAGTCGATTCCGCAGCGGGCCGCGTGTTCGTCACCGACGAAGGCGATTCGAATGTCGTCGTTTACGAGGTGCCGTCACTGCGGCACGTGGCGACGCTGCCCACCGGCAAGTGGCCGTGGACGCCGACGTTCGACGCACGTGCGTCACGGCTGTACGTGCCGAGCGCGCACGACGATGCGGTGGATGTGTTCGACACGCGCAGCCTGCAGCAGGCGCATGCGCCGCTGCAGACCTGCGGATATCCGACCAACGTGATGACGTACGCGCCGGGAAGGACCCGCTGACGATGCGAGCTCTCTATGCCGCGAAGCTCGGCGGCGATGCGCCCCTAGCCAACCTGGAGCTCGGCGAGCGGCCCACGCCGCGGCCTGGACCCGGAGAAGTGTGCGTCAGAGTGTTGGCGGCGACGCTCAATCATCACGACTATTTCACGCTGCGCGGAATCGTCGGGTATCCGATCACGCCGCCGCGCATCCTGGGCTGCGACGCGGCCGGCATCGTCGAGTCATATGGAAGCGAGCCGCCAGAGGGAGCGCCGCCAGAGGGCAGTGAGGTCGTCGTTTATTCAGTGCGTTCGTGCGGGCATTGCCGTGGTTGCGCATCCGGCGACTTCATGCTGTGCCGGACGTTCACGATGCTGAGCGACGGCGATCGCGAGGGCTCGTTCGCCGAATACGTCATCGTGCCGGCTGGAGCAGTGCTTCCGAAACCTGCGGATCTCACGTTCGCGCAAGCCGCCGCGCTCGGCGTCACCTATCTGACCGCGTACCGCATGCTCTATACGAAGGCACGCTTGCGGCCGGGCGACTCGGTGCTCGTGCAAGGCGCGAGCGGCGGATTGGCGACCGCGGCCATCCAGCTGGGCAGCGCCTCAGGACTGCGGGTGATCGCGTCGTCGCGCAATGCGGACAAGCTTGACTTCGCGAAAAGACTCGGCGCGCGCGATACGGTCGTCGCCGGCAAAGACGCTGCGAAGGCCGTGCTCAAGATCACCGGCGGCGACGGCGTTGACGCCGTGATCGAATCCGTCGGCGAGCCGACGTGGGGCACGTCGCTGCGCGCCGTGCGTCAGGGCGGCACTGTGGTGGTTGCCGGCGCGACGGCCGGTCCGAATCCCCCCGCCGATCTCGCACGCATCTTCTGGCGGCAGATCACGATCGCCGGCTCGACGATGGGCACGCCGAGCGAGTTCGCGGCTTTAGTCAATTTCGTCGAGGTCGCCGGCATCAAGCCGCCGATCGAAAAGGAATACAGGTTAGAGGACGCGGCCAAAGCCTTCGAGCGCATGGCAGCAGGCGAGCTGCTCGGCAAACTCGCGATCGTCCTTTGATGTACGAATACCTAGTCTATGCTTGTATCGGCGCCCTTGTCTCTCTCGCAATCGCTTTCGGTCGAGTGAAGTGGGGCGCAGGCCTCGATGCTTACGTGAATTCGAACGTCGCGCAACGGCGACTGTACTTCATCGGCATGGCTTGCATCGGGATTCTTGCGGGAATGCTGCTTGCATGGGCTCGCACCGTGCATTTAGGCTAGATGCTCCAGTCGTACGCGTTCCAGAAGTCGCTGACGGCAGGCGCCGGCCTGAACCCCTTCATATCTGTGTTGACCGCATCGATGTTCGCGCGCCAAATGATCGTGTGACGCGGTACGATCTCGTGCTCGCGCCGCTGCAGCTTCAGGAGCGCGGCGCGCCGTACGGCTCGATCGTAGCTCGTGCGCGCTTCGCGCTGGTACTGTCCGATAAGCGAGTCCGCGCAAAACGTGTAGTTCTGGCCGTCTGGCGGCACTTGGTCGGGGCCGAGCGTTTGCGTATCGTCCGGCTCCGGCACGGTATAGCTCCACGCGTACAGGCCGATGTCGAAGCGCCCGCGCGCGAATATGCCGTTCGCGCCATAGGTCGCGAACAGCATATTGGCGTGATCGTTTTTGACTGAAAGATCGATGCCGGCGTGGCGCAGATCTTGCTGGATCAGCTCTTCGGCTTTTTCGCGCGTCGTGACGCCGGCAACCGTCGTGATCGTCAACTGCAGCGGCTGGCCGTCCTTGGCGAGCATGCCATCCGAACCCGCCTTCCAGCCGGCACCCGCGAAGAGCTCTCGTGCGCGCGCGGGGTCGAATGGGTAGGCGCTGATGCTTGGATCGTATGCCCACGACGATGGGGCGATATCCGCCATCCCAGGCAACCCAAGTCCGAGATAGACATTGCGCGCGAGTGCATCCCAGTGGATCGAATATGCGATCGCTTGGCGCACGCGCACGTCGTCGAGCGGCGCGCGCCGGCAGTTGAAGCTGATGTGCTCGAACGTCTGGTTCGGGCGCGCGGTCACGCGCACGCCCTTGAGCGATTTGAGCAGCGCGTACTGCACCTCGGGCGCATCGAAGTAAAAATCGATCTCGTGGGTCGAGATCTGCGTCAGCAGCGTGTTCTGATTCGGAATGATGTGATACTCGATCGCCTTCAGCTTCGGTGGCCCGCGCCAGTAGTCCGGATTTGCGCGCAGATCGAGCTCGACACCCGGCTGGTAATGCGCCACCACAAACGGCCCGCTGCCCACGGGCGCGGTGCTGAACGCAAGACGGTTCAGATTCGGATACGTATCGAGCAGGTGCTTGGGGATGATCGAGCCGAGGATGCCGTTGCGCATGAAAAAGCCGACAAACGGTGAGAGCGGCGTTTTCAGGTGCACGATCACCGTGTAGGGATCGGGGGTGTCGATCGAGGCGACGTGATCGTACGGGTAACGCGTCGAGGAGTTGTTGTCCGGGTTCATGATCTGCTGCCAGGTGAACTTGACGTCGGCAGCGGTAAGCGGCACGCCGTCCGAAAACTTGACGTTGCGGCGCAGATGGTACGTTATCGTTTTGCCGTCCGGCGAGACGCCATGGTTGGCGAGCGTCGGCACTGCGAGCGCCACGTCGGGGATCGGTTCGCCGTTGTCGTTGTAGTCGATCAAGCCTGAATACAGCAACTGGCACACGTCGCTGACGAACAGTTCGGTGGAGAGGATTGGATCCAGGTTGTCGAGCTCTTCGTACGAGCCGATGCGCAGCGTGCCATGACGCGTCCACGATTGGTTGCCGCCGGGCGCCGTGCTGGTCGCTATCTTGGTGCATGCGCTGCCGCAGAGCGCACAAGCGAGGGCGGCCGCGAATAGGGCCAGCGAGCGTCTTCGGCCGCCGGCGCCTGGGGTCACGACGTCATCCAGAGGCCGCGGGTCATAACGCCGCGCACACGCATCGTCGCGGTGATGTCTTTGCGCGGATCGCCGTCCACCGCGATCAAGTCGGCGGACTTGCCGGCTTCGACTGTTCCGGTTTCGCGTTCGAGGCCGGCCGCGCGCGCCGCCTCCGCGGTCGCCGCTTCCAATGCTTCTTCGCTGCTCATGCCGAGCGCGGCCATCAGCGACAACTCCGTGGCGAAAAACTCGTGGTTGTTGAACGGCGTTCCCGCGTCGGTGCCGGCGGCGATCTTCACGCCGGCGCGCAGCGCAAGACGGAAGCTGGCGCGGTGCGCGTCGTAGACCTGCTCGGTCTTGCGCCGCACGTACGCCGGGACTTCGGCGAGGTGCTCGTGCAGGAAATGCGGCGCGCACAAGGTCGGCACCCAAGTCGCGCCGGTCTTCTTGAAGAGTTTTATCGCCTCGTCGTCGAGATAGCAGCCGTGCTCGATCGTGTCGACGCCGGCGCGCAATGCGTTCTTGATGCCCTGGTTGCCGATCGCATGTGCGGCGACGCGCTTGTCGGCCTTGTGCGCCTCGCGCACCGCCGTCTCAAGCTCGTCCGGGTCGAGCTGCGCGCTGCCCACCTCGACGCCCGGCGAGAGCACGCCGCCCGTCGCGATCACCTTGATGCAGTCCGCGCCGCGCTTGAGGTTCTTGCGCACCTTCTTGCGCATGCCGTCAGGGCCGTCCGCCTCGTCGGCGATGAACCAACCGTGTCCGCCGGTCATGCACACCAGCTGGCCGGCGCTCAATATGCGCGGTCCGGGAACCCAGCCGGCAGCGACGGCATCGCGCACGGCGATCGCAGCCGCGTACTTGGTGCCCAAGTCGCGCACCGTGGTGACGCCGGCAAGGAGCGTGCGCCGCGCGCTGTCGACGCACACCATCACGGCGTTTGCCTCGCTGATCAGCAGCGCTTGCGTCAAGAAATCCGGCCCGCATTGGGAATCGAGGTGCGCGTGCAGATTGATCATGCCCGGCATGATGGTGCCGGGCGCATCGATGACGATCGCGCGTTTGCCGGCGCGCTCGATCGTGGCGCGCGGTCCGACGGCGACGATCTTGCCCTCCTCGACGAGCACCGCGCCGTTGGCGATCGCCCTCGTTCCGATCCGAGTGAGAACGGACCTCGCGCGCACCATTGTGCGTCGCCCCGTCGCGGCTCCTTTCTTCATCCGTTGCGCACCAGGTCGACGCGCTGGCGCTGATAGTCGAGATAGACGATGAAATGTGCGAGCGTCGGCGATCCGATCAAGCCGTCTTCGTCCTCACGCTCGAGCGCGCGCGCGGATTGCGTCACGTACGCTTGGAAATACTCGAAACGCTCGCCGCCAAATGTGAGCGAGCGCAGCTCGGTCGGCACGAGCAGGATCTCGCCGCCAACGCCTTGCGCCATCGTCGCCTCGTCGCGTCTGCTTAGCGAGCCGGCGCCTTGATCCGCTACGGCATCCGGATGATCGGATGCAAAGCCGGAGAACACGATCGTGAATACCGATCCGGTATCAAGGATGAAATGGTCGCCGGTCGCGTCGCCGACCGTCGCCTTGACGAGCGGCACGCCGTCATCCAATGCGATGGGCAGCGACGTCACGCCGTCGGGCGCCGAAAAGCGCGCCGGCTCGATGGCGTCAACGGTGCCTGCGGTGTAGTCGATGCGCACCACCGCACCGCGAAAGAAATCGAAGCCGAGCAAGCCGACGATCTTGACGTCGGGCAGCGCTTGGGCTTGGAACGGCAGCGTCGAGACGACGACGTCGCGCAGACGCAGATCGCCGACTTGCATCTCCGGTACGATCGCGTTGGATCGATCGAACTGCCCCGCGACGACCTGCGTGGACTTGCCGATCGTTTGCAAATGGAGGACGGGCACGAGTCCGGAGTCCAGCGCGATATCGCCTGCGCCCGAATCGAGCATGAAGTCGAGCCCTCGTCCTGCGATGTTGACGCGTACGACGACGCGGCCGTCGATGACGCGCGCCGGCAGGCGCACTTGCGGCTCGCCGCCGGGAAATTCGACCAGCACGCGCCGATCGGCCGGGATCTCAAGGTCAGTCGGATTGACGGGCACGTCGTTGCGCAGGGAAATGAGCGTCCACTCTTCGTCGTTGTTGGGATGGCCGTCGGTCGTCGTGCGGTGCCATGCGTACATCTCGCCGTCGACCGGGCGGTAGTCGTCGTACTGCGTGACGCTGCGCCGTTCCGCGACGACGTCTTCCTCGCGGTCGATGAGGCCGCTGGCCGCATCGAAGAACAGCCATACCAGGCGGCCGCCGCGCGGATGGATGCGCACGACGTAGGCATCGACCGGAGCGGACACTTCGCCCGCAAGCTCGACGCCGTCGCCGGGCGACTGCGGATGATCGAAAGCGTAATCGATCGCCTTCTCGCTGATGGCGGTCTTCTGATGGATGTCTTGAGTGAACACGGTCAGCCCGTTCTCGTCTTGGCGCCAGCTCTGTCCATGCCAGCGTCCGTTGAGGGTGACCAGTGGACCCAATGTCAGCGAGGCGCGAAAATCCTCGCCCGACGTCGTCTCCATATACGTACCGCTCAAGCCGTGTTCGTTGACGCGCCACGTCGCGATGCGTGTATGAAAGCGGTGCCCGCCTTCCGACGCGTTGTAGTGCTGCAGCACCTGCGCCAGGTTTTCGGACGCGCTGTGCAAGCCGGCCGGCGGGTCCTCAAGCGAACGCGCGCCCGCCGGCGTCGGATATGCGATGCCGGCTGCGATGCACGCGATGAGAACAGCGCGGACAACACGGTTCATGCGCGCTCACTTGGCGTTCGCACGACGCCGTTCCGTCCGCCCTGCACGCACGTTTAGCCAGATGAACCCGATCAAACCTACGGCGATCATCGCGAGCCCTGCGCCCAGCGCCAATCGCGCCGGCGCGGATGTCACGATGACATCTGGATACGTTCCCAGCTGGAAGGTCAGCACGACGCCGCCCTTGCGGATCGGCCGGCCGCCTATCGTAGCACCACGGTACAGCTCGGCGCCGTTCTCCTCGGCGATCTGCACGAGGACGAACGGCTCGGGAATGTCGATCCCTTTGGCCGCATCATGATATGACGAAAAGTATGCGACGTTGACCGTGCGATGCAGCGGGGGCACGGCGAAGTAGTCGAGCTGCTGCGCGCCTTGCTTATATGGAAAGAGAAGATATGGCGAGATAAATGTCGCGCCTTCCGGTTGAGTGACGGTCACCGGGCGGCCGTCGGGCGTCGTCGCCCGCACAAACGCGATCGGGCCCGACGAAACGCGCAGGACGTATTGGCCGATGCTGCGCGTCTGGCCGGACACCAGCGTTTCGGGCGGGTGGGCGCCGTTGAGCAGTTCCACCGCCTGGGGCGCATTCAAGACGCCCGCGCCCGCGCTTTCCACCGCCGGGAAGCGCACCGCGACCGCCCCGCCGCGCCGCAACGGGCTGATCTGCCCTGGGGAGCCGCCAAGCGCGTGCGGTGGCCCCACTGAAAATGCCGCTGAAACCATCGCCGCGCACAACAATCCGCCGCCCAATCCCGCCAGCGCAGCAAAACGCTCTTCGCCGTCGCGCGCGCGCAGCGCCACGGCTGCCGTCGCGAAAAGGCCAAGACCGGCGATCGCCACCGCGACGGTGAATTGCCACTGGTGGAACAGCGCGTCAAACGGCTGGTTTGCGAAGATGATCGCAACGCCGGCCGCGATGATAGCGGTGATAAGCGTCGTCATGCCCGTCCGCATGAACGCCATCTTTGTAACGTTCCGGCAGAAATCCGGTCATATAGACAGGATGTCCAGATGCGCCTTTTGTGGCTGCGAGCAACGTCTCGGCCACCATTTTTTTGCCCACCGGTACTCGCAGCGCAAGCTCGAGACGGTGAAAGTCTGCGAGGGCTGCGAGTCCGCGGCGCGCCATGCCGGCTATACGGTGGCCGAGCGCGAACCCGCGACCAGCGAGGAAGAACTAGGGGTCACGCCGCCCTAGGGCGGGCTCACCAGTAGCGCTCTTCTTTCCACGGGTCGGCATCGTTGTTGTATCCCCGCACCTCCCAGAATCCAGGCTTATCTTCGGTGCTGAACTCGACGCCGTCGCACCACTTCGTGCTCTTCCAGAAATAACGTTTGGGGATGAACATGCGCATCGGGCCGCCGTGGATCGGCTCGAGCGGCTTGCCTTCATACTGATAGGCGAAGAGAACGTCGTCGTCGTCTGCGACCGACAACGGCACGTTCGCGCTGTAGCCGTGCGCGCCGTGGGTGATGACGAATTTCGCGTCGCTCTGCGGTTTGGCGATCTTGACGATTTCCGCGAAGGGAACGCCGAACCAGTTCGTATCGAATTTCGTCCAGCGCGTGACGCAGTGGATATCGGTCTTCACTGTCTTGCCGGGCAAGGCCGTGAATTGCTGCCACGTCAACTCGTGCGGCGTCTCGACCGCTCCGAAGATGCGGAAACGCCAGCGCTGCGGATCGAATTGCGGGATCGCACCCACGTGCAGCACGGGAAAATCGCGCACGGAGTACTGCCCTGGCGGAAGGCGCGCGTCTTTGCTCATGTGATGTCGGCCGCCGATGTGCGCGTCTGCGCCGCATCCATCGCGGCGATCATCGCACGCGCGGCAGCGTTCGGATCTTGGGAGTCGCTGATATAACGCAGCACGGAAACGCCGCGGGCACCGGCGCGCACGACCTCGGCGACGTTGGTCGGGTTGAGGCCGCCGATCGCGAAGAACGGCTGCGCCGCGTGATCAGCGGCGTAGCGGACGAGCTCAGCTCCCACCGCCGGCCGGCCGGGTTTGGTAGGCGTCTCATGGATCGGCCCGACGCCGATGTAGTCGACATCTCCGGCGACATCGATCTGTTCGGGCGAGTGCGTCGAGAACCCGATGATCGCACCGGGCCCCAAGATTATACGAGCATCGCCTACGGGCAAATCATCTTGTCCGAGATGCACGCCGTCGGCGTTGGCCGCCAGCGCGATGTTGACCCGGTCGTTGACGATGAATGGCACACCAAGGCGGCGACACAATCGGACGCAGTCGATCGCCAGCGCGAGCAGTTCGCGGTCGCTCATGTTTTTCTCGCGCAGTTGAACCATGTCGACCCCGCCCTGCACCGCGCGTTCGATGAGGTTGAGAAGACCGACTCGCGGCGATGCGCCGGTGATAAGGTAAAGCCTGCGGTCCGCAACTGCCGCGCGCCGCACAGCGCTCAACCGCCGCCGACCATCTGCGCGATCTCGACGCGATCCCCCGCGGCGATGTGCGTGTGCGCGAACCGCTCGCGCGCCAAAGGCTGGCCGTTATACTCGACGACGACTTGCATCGTCTGCAGTCCGGCCTGTGCCAGCATGTCGGCGATCGTCGTGCCGCTCGCTATTTCACGCGACTTCCCATTCGCGAAGAAGGTGAGCGTCGTCATCAGCTTGCCGCGGCGCTGCCGAGCACGTCGCGCTGCGAGCGCGCCTGCATAACTTCCCAATCCTTGAAAACCGGTTCGTATCCCATGGCGCGCAGGCCGCACGCCACGTCGGCCGGCGTACGATGGTCCTCAAGCTCGAATTGCTCGCCGGCTTGGCCAGGCTCGCCGTATCCTCCGGGCGCCGAACTCGAGCCCGCGCTCATCATCGTGACGCCCAAGGGGGCGAGGTTGTCGCGCATCGTCGCCGTTTCGCGCGTCGACAAGGTGATGCCGGCTGAGGGCAGCGCGAGCCGCAGGAAGACGAGAAAGTGGACGAAATCGCGGTCATTGACCGGGTGCGCCGGCACGAAACCGCCCTCGGCGCGATTGATGCGCGGCAGCGATACATTGATCTGACTGCGCCAGCAATGACGCTCGAGCCAACGCGCGTGCTGCACGAGCGAGAGCGCCTCGAAGCGCCAGTCGGCGAGCCCAAGCAAAGCGCCGATGCCCAAGTGCTGCACTCCGGCGCGCGCGGCCCGCTCGGGCGCGTCAAGGCGCCAGGCATACTTCTTCTTCGGACCACCGACGTGGTATCCGGCGTACGCGGCACGATCGTAGGTCTCTTGATAGAGCACGACGCCGTCGCAGCCGGCGTCGACGTATTCGCGGTACGTCTCCTCATCCGCAGCGGCGATCTCCAGCGCGACGTAGGGAGCAATGCGCTTGGATTCGCGCACGCAAAGAGCCACGTACGGCGCGTTGACGTGTTTGGGATGTTCCGCGGAGACAAGCAAAATATTGCGGATGCCGCGCGCCGCCAGCGTGCGCGCCTCGCGCACGACTTCGTCGATGCGCAACGTGCGCCGTTTGATCGGCAGCCCCATGGAAAAGCCGCAGTACGTACACGTGCAGACGCATTCGTTCGACAGATACAGCGGCGCGTAGAGCGCCATCGTCTTGCCGAAGCGCTCGACCGTTGAACGATGAGAGAGGTTCGCCAGCTCTTCCAATAGCGAGTCTGCCGCAGGAGAGAGCAACGCCGCGGCGTCGTCCAATGTGCGTGCCTTGCGCTCGACTGCGGCGCGCACGTCCGCCGTCGACATGCAAGCGCTGCGCGCGACGAGATCGCTGATGGTCTGCGGATCGAAAACTTCGGAAAAACTCACAGCGTGCGCGATTCGGTCTGGTCCAGGAACCCGGTGAGCGGACTCGACGCTGCAGCAGTCGGAAGCTCGTGCGCGCGGCCGGCCAGAAATGCACTACGGCCGGCCTCAACGCCCAGCGCGAATGCGCGCGCCATGCGCGCCGGATTTGCTGCTGCGGCGATCGCGGTGTTGACGAGCACGGCGTCAGCGCCCATCTCCATCGCAGCCGCCGCGTGCGAGGGCACGCCCAGGCCGGCATCGACAACGACCGGTACGGTTGCCTGCTCGATGATGATCGCGATCGCAGCTTCCATCTTGAGACCGCGGCCCGAACCGATCGGCGCCGCCAACGGCATCACGGCGGCGACGCCGACTTCCTCGAGCCGTTTGGCGAGCACCGGGTCCGCGTGGATGTACGGCAGCACGGTGAAACCCTCGGCGACCAGAAGCTCGCAGGCTTTGAGCGTCTCGACCGGATCGGGCATCAAGTAGCGTGGATCTGGGATGACTTCGACCTTGATCCAGTCAGGCAAGCCGGCGGAGCGAGCCAGCTTGGCGAGTCGCACGGCTTGCGCCGCATCGACTGCGCCCGACGTATTAGGCATGATGAGATAGCGTTCGCGATCGATGAAATCGGTGATCGGATTGCTTGGCGCTTCCAAATCGACGCGGCGCACTGCGACGGTGACGAGCTGCGTCTTTGCGGCGGCCAGCGCATCTGCCATGATCTCGGGGCTCGAGAACTTGCCGGTGCCGACGATGAGGCGCGATTCGAAAGTGCGGCCGCCGAGCGAGAGGTGGTCGGTCAAAAGTGTGACTCCAAGGGCTTGGGTTGTTTCCATTCTGCGGGATATTTAGTGATTCCCCGGCCGGGGACAGAACGCAGGTGCGGGTGCGCCGCCGCGGAACCCTCGCCGCAGGCTCCTTCCGTTGAACGAGCCATGATTGGTTCGTTCGTTGCCGCACTGTCCGCTAGGAGGCGCAATGGCCGCTCAATTCGACGCCGTCGCAGAACTCACTGGGACGTTCAAAACACTTTTCGAAAAACGCAATTGGATGCTGGCGGTGCCCGTCTTGGTGACGGCGCTTGTCACCGCCATCCTCATCGCCATCGGCGTCATGGTGGGTTTCGGATCGCTCTTCGCAGCGGGGGGACTGGCCGGCATGGCGGGAGCCGGAGAAGGCGGCCGTGGTCCGGCCGCGCTTGCGGCGGGTATCTTCAGCGGAGCCGGCCTGCTCTTCTTGATCTGCGCCTTGGTGGGCGTTCTCGTCTCGGTTTTCGGATACGCATGGGCGTATGCGGCAGCCGAGCCGGTCTGGAAGGGCGGCGATCCGGACATCGGCGGCGGTTTCAATCGAGCGCTGTCTAAGCTCGCTCCACTGGTCGTCCTCGGCATCATCGTCGTGCTCGTCGCAGGTTTGCTGTCGTGGACGATCATCGTTCCGCTCGCGGTGTTCTTCTTCTGCTTGTACACGATCCCGTACGTGATGCAAGGCAATCAGAGCGGCACCGGTGCGATCGGTGCGTCGATCAACCTCGTCAAGGACAACTTCGGTCCCACCGCGATGCTGTTCTTGGGGCTGATCATCGTCGGCATCGTCGCGGGCATCATCAACGCGATCCTGGGGCTGATCCCGGTGCTCGGTCAAATCGTCGCGATCGTCGTCGCGTCGCTGATCGGCGCATACAGCACGCTTGCCATCATGCGCTGGTACACGCTGCTGACTGGTTCGGCGGTGGCGACGGCTGCGCCAGCGCCACCAGCCCCGCCGCCCGCGGCGCCGACTCCGTGAGAGCGTCCGGCTAAGGGGTTGTAGCCCCGCCCTCTCGAGGGCGGGGTTCTTCTTTTCTGCTGGACTCTCTATTGCTGCTGCGTCTGCTTGTTGAAGACCGAATCGGGGATCGGAACGTTGATATCGTACTCGTCGTAGTCCGCGATCACGTGCGCACGATATCGGGGAAAATGGAAATCGCCTTCCTGGCGATCGGGCAACACGTACTTCGGACCGCTCTCGTTGGATTGCGAGACGTTGATGTTCGAGCCGTCCTTGTACATCCATTGCTGCGTGATGACGCCGTATGACGTGGTGTCGACGGTCATGAGCGCATAATCGAGGTTGCTGTCCGAACGCGGCCGCAGGCGCAGCGTGACGGTATTCGTGTCGGGCGAATCGCTCGGCTCCAAGGTGACGACGTACGTTTTGGGCCAGGTCTGCGGCGTGCCGGTGGATGCATAGAAGTTTTGGAATTGCTTGGCCAGTGATGGCACCGAATCGAAGACGATCTGCATCTTGTCGGGCTGCTTGTAGTAGAGCGTCGCGTTGAGCTGCAACGGCAGGCTGACGAAGCTGTGCACCTTGGCATCGAAGTGGATGCGTACTTTGTAGGTCTTCACCCACGAGTTGGCCGCCGCCATCTTGTGCAGCACGGCCGCCGCGCCGCTGCTCGGTGCCGCATGCAGCGCCGCGGCGAGGATGAGCGGGGCGAACACGATCATGGCTGGGCGCCGACCTTTGCAGATATGGGAAGCGTGAGATTGCTCGAATGCACCGGCTGGACTTTCTGCGTTGGATCCATGTAGTTCATCGCTTGATTGACCGCGATGGCCGCCTCAGACGTGCCGCATGCGATCAGCTTCAGCTTACCCGGATGTTGCACGACGTCGCCCGCGGCGTAAATGCCTTTCACGCTCGTCTCTTGCGTGTCGGTATCCACCTTGATGCCGTTGCCGTCAAGCTCGATGCCCCATTTCTTAAGCTCGCCCAGGTCGGAAACGAAGCCGAGCGCGCACAGCACGGCGTCGCATTCGAGCAGCAACTCTTCTTTTGTCTTGGTCTGATGGATGGTGACGCCCGCAAGCGTCCCGTCTCCATGCACTTCCTTGATCTCGTACTCGGGCTGATAGAGTTTTGCGCCGGATGCACGCAACTGCTCGACCGAGTGCGGATGCGCCCGGAAAGCCGAGCGGTGCACGACAGCCAGCGACGCCGCTTTGGGCCCGATCGCCAGTGCGTAGTCGACTGCGGAGTCGCCGCCGCCGACGACGACGACGTGTTTGCCCGAATACTCATCGAAACTGCGCGCGTAATACGAAAGCCCCTTGTTTTCGAACGCCTCTGCGGTCGGCGCTGCGAGCTTGCGCGGTTTGAACGCGCCGATGCCGCTCGCGAGAATCACGGTGCGGCTCGCATGCTCCGCCCTGTCGGTGATGATCTTGATCGTGTTATCGGGCAAGCGTTCGACGTGCACGACACGCTCTTCAAGACACTTGGTATGCGGCCACTGAAAGGCTTGCTCGACGCACGCATCGACGAGCGCCTGGCCCGTGATCGCCGGAATGCCGGGCATGTCATAGATATACTTTTCAGGGTAGAGCGCGTACAGCTGGCCTCCGAGCTCGGGCAGCGCATCGATGACCTTCGCTTTCGCGCCGCGCATGCCGGCGTAGAACAGCGCGAAGAGCCCCGTCGGACCGCCGCCAATGACGGTGATATCGTAAAGTTCCACGAATGATTGTTTTGACGCGGCAAGCCGCATTCTTCTCGCCGCGTCGCAGGCCCGAGCCGGTAGCAGGCGAATTCATCTGACCGCTTCATTCCGAGCTCTTGGAGGCCACCCATGCAGACCTTGGTCCGCCGTCCGACGATCGACGATCTTCGCCTGTCACCGGGAAAGCGCGCGCGGCTGTATCGTCTCCTTTACGAATACGGCCCCGCCAATGGCACCTTGCTGTTCTTGCCGATCGATCAAGGCATCGAGCACGGCCCCGTGGACTTCTTCGATAATCCGGACAGCATCGACCAAGATTATATCTTCCGCCTCGCGATTGAGGGCAAATACTCGGGCGTAGCGTGCCACATCGGGCTTGCCGAGAAATATTTCGGGCCGTACGCCGGCAAAATACCGTTGCTGCTTAAAATCAATGGCAAGACGAACATCCCATCCGATGAGGACCCGTTCTCGCCGATGACCTCGAGCGTCGAGGATGCGGTGCGCTTGGGCGCCGATGCGGTCGGCTACACGCTCTACGTCGGCAGTCCGCGACAGGCCGAAGATATCGCGCAGCTGGACGGTGTGCGTCAGGATTGCGAGCGCTACGGAATGCCGCTCGTGGTCTGGTCGTACCCGCGCGGCAAAGCGATCAAAGAAAAGGGCGGTCAGGACTCGCTCTACGCCGTCGATTATGCGGCGCGACTGGCTTGCGAATTCGGCGCGGATGTCGTCAAACTCAACGTCCCCAAGGTCGGCGACAATCTCGAGAAGCAACCCAAGCCCTACAACACGCTTAACCTCTCAGAGGAAGATGCGATACGCAAGGTGGTCAAGTCGGCCGGTCGTACCCTCGTCTTGATCTCGGGCGGCAGCAAGGTCGGCGATGAGGATCTGCTGCACAAGGCGCGCCTCGCGATGGACGCCGGCGTGACCGGACTGATCTTCGGACGCAATCTGTGGCAGCGCAAGTGGGATGACTCACTGGAGATCACGTCGCGCATCCACAAGATGCTCGAGGCGTACTCGGCCTAGACGCGCGTCTGGGGAACGAGCGGATACGGCGGCTCGCTCCCTCTGCCGGTCAGAAGCAGATCGTAGAAGCGGACGATTGCGAGCGCGACCCATCCGCTGGCCAGCCACTGGAAAGCGAACTGCAGCGGAATGCCGATGAGTCCCATCAGCGGCACGAGGCTGACGATGAAGATCGCCATAAAGCCCGCCATATAGACGGCGACGAACGCGAGCACCAGCACGATCGTGGGTCCGATGTTCTCGCTCGCGAGCTTGAAGGTGTCGCCGAGCGCTTCGAACGCTGAGCGGTTTCGAAACAGAATGAAGCACGGGCCGTAGATGGTCAGCACGGCGATGATGACCGGGCCGACCACGGTGATCACCGTCAGCAGGCTGATGAACGCGACCACCAACAAGAACGCGACGAGCGTCAGCAGTTTCGCCGCAGCACGGTTGAAGCCTCGATCGAAAGCGGGCTCGCGTCCTAACCACACCGGCTCGGCGGCGGCCAGCGTCCAACCGTAGGTGAACGCGCTTACGATGATCGCTCCGATGATCGCGATCGTGAAACCGACCGCCATGAAGACGACTTGTGCCGGCGACATCTCCGGCACTTGTCCTTGCGAAATGATCGCTTTCCAAAACGTGGGCAACACGGTCGCCGCGATCGCCACGAAAAAGATGATTCCGAGCAGGAAGCCGCCCGCGACTGATGGCCCGCCCAGCAGCCAGTTGTACCCCTTGAACAGTTTGTTGAACGAGTCGGTCACTTCTTTGACCGCGTCGAACTGAGCGATCATGTCAGCGCTTGGGTCCTTGCACGCTGTTCCACTCACGCACGATGAGCTCAAGCTTGCCGTCGGTGCGGTAGGGGTCGGCCTCGACGAAGGCGTGCGCAGCGGAGCTGTCCGCGACTTCTAACAGATACATGCCGCCCTTACCGTCGGCGAACGGACCGGACTCGATGACGATGCCCTGCTCGCGCCCTTTGGCAAGGTATTCGCGATGTGCCGGCAGCGCGCGCTCGCGGCCGGCCGGGTCGGTGTAATTGATCAGGACGGCGAATCGCATAGCTTCAGATCCAGCTCACCGCGTGGTGCGACGTCGACGCGCACGGTCTTACCGCGCGCGAAGTCGCCGGCGAGCACGCCTTTAGCGAGCGGCGCGCTCAAGCGCCGCTCGATCACACGGCGGACCAAGCGCGCGCCTTGACGCTGATCGTCAGCCTCAGCGGCGATCGCGTCCAGGGCGGCGTCCGACATCTGCACGCTGATGCCCTTTTCGGCTGCGGCCGCGATGACGTTCTTCACGTGGCGCGCAGCGATCGCGCGGATGTCTTCACGTCCGAGCTGATGGAACGCGACGGCGTCGTCAAGCCGGTTGACGAGCTCGTGCGAGAACTGTGCGCCGAGCTGGGAGAGGTCGCTGCCGGCCGGCGCATTCGCGGTCAAGATCACCAACGTGTTGCGGAAATCCACCGTGCGCGAATTGGAATCGGTCAGACGGCCGTCGTCGAGCAGCTGCAGCAGCAGGTCGAGCACTTCAGGGTGCGCGCGATCGATGTCGTCGAAGAGCAGCACGCTATAGGGTCTGCGGCGGACGGCCTCGGTCAGCTCGCCGGCGCGCTCGTGCCCGGCATATCCGCGCGGCGCGCCGATCAAGCGCGTCGCCGACTGCGCGGCGGCGAATTCGGACATGTCGAAGCGCACGAGCGCGTCGTCGCTGCCGAACAGCGCCGCCGCGGTCGCGCGCGCGAGTTCGGTCTTGCCGACGCCGCTGGGGCCGACGAGCAGCAACGCGCCCATCGGCCCGCGATGCTCTTTCATGCCGGCGCGCCCGCGGCGCACCGCTTCGGCGACAGCGCGCACGGCGTCGTCTTGTCCGACGACGCGCTCGCGTAGCAGCGCCTCGAAATTCACCAGACGCGCCGCTTCTGCGCCGGCGACCGTCTCGACCGGAATGCCCGTCCAGCCTGCCACGACGCGCGCGATGTCGTTCGGGCCGACATCGGTGCCGCCGCGCAGCGCGACCAGCGCAGAGGCCTCATCGAGCACGTCGAACGCCTTGTCAGGCAGGTTGCGATCGGCGATGTAACGTGACGATAGCGAAATCGCCGAAGCGAGCGCCGAGTCCGCGATGCGTACGCCGTGGTGCGTCTCGTAGCGCGCGCGGCTGCCGCGCAGCATCGCAAGCGCGCTCTCGGGCGACGGCTCGTCGATGACGATCGGCGCGAAGCGGCGCTCCAGCGCCTCATCGCTTTCGATGTAGCGGCGGTACTCGTCAAACGTCGTCGCGCCGATGCAACGGATCTCTCCGCGTGCGAGCGCGGGCTTGAGCATGTTGGCGGCGTCGACGGTCGAGCCTTCGGCGCTGCCGGCGCCGACGATCGTGTGCAGCTCGTCGATGAAGACGATCACGTCGCTCGCGCGCGCCAGCTCTTCGAGCATGCGATGCAGCCGCGCTTCGAATTCGCCGCGATACTTCGTGCCGGCGACCACGCCGGCGAGCGTCAGCGCGAGGATGCGCTTTCCGGCAAGCGCACGCGGCACGTCGCCGCGCACGATGCGCTGCGCCAGTCCCTCAACGATCGCGGTCTTGCCGACGCCGGCGTCGCCGATGAGCACCGGATTGTTCTTAGTGCGCCGCGCGAGGATGCGTACGATGCGATTGATCTCGACATCGCGGCCGATCACCGGATCGAGACGGCCTTCAACCGCTTGCCGGCTGAGATCGCGCGAGAACGCATTGAGTGTCGGCGTGCGGCCTGCTCCGCCGAAGCCCATCGTGCGCGCCGGCTGCGGCGAGCCCATGACAGGCGTGCCTGATTCGTCCCGTTTAGCGCGCGCGATTTGGTCGCCGACGAGTACCGCGCCGACGCCCAGGGCGAGCGCCGCGAGCGCCGCGCCACCCATCCATTGCATCGCGTCCTTGTTGTTCGCGGCCATGCACTGCGCGCACAGACTCGTCACGGTAAAGCGTCCGTTGCGAAATGTCGGCGTCGCGCCCGACGCCGGCTGCTTGCCGCAGCGCTCGCACAGCTTGAGCGCACTCATCTAGATGCTGACCTTCTTCATCGTCTCCATACCGCCAACAAGTTGTGTACGATGCGCGCCGTCGCCCCCCAAATGCGCCCACCGGCAACGGGATAATAGTAGATCTTGCGCTGCACTCCGCGCCATTCGCGCCATTCGACTCCTTCGACGCCGGGCTTCATCAGCTCCGCCAACGCCACGACGACGGGCCGCGCGACCTCGAGGGGGTCGGGAACGAGCGCCGGCAGGTGCGTCAAGTGTCCCACGACCGGCGTGATCACGTAATTCGAAACCGATGTGTGCACGTCATCGAGCGTGCCTAATACATCGACTTGGTCGCGCGGCAATCCGAGTTCTTCGTGCGCCTCGCGCAGCGCAGCGTCGATCGCGTCGGCGTCCGCCAACTCGACCGAACCTCCCGGGAAACAGATCTCGCCCTTATGCTCGGCGACTTCGTGCGTGCGCTCGAAGCATACAAGGGACAGATCGCCGTCTGCGCCGGCGAGCGTCACCAGCACCGCGGCGCTGCGCGTCCCCGGTTCATGCAAGCGCGTCGACGCGCGCGCGCGCAGGCGCTCGCGCAACCCCGCGATCGTCACCTCGTGCATAGGCAGGGCGATCAGTTCAGAGAAAAGCGCACGGGCAGCGGCTCGTCGCCGCTGGGCGCTAAGCGCCGGCCCGACGCGCCCGTCGCGCGCAACCTTTGCGTCTCGCTTTCCAGCAGCACGATCTCGGCGCGCAGGCGCTCGACTGCCGTCGGCGCTTCGAGCAGCGACTGTTTGACGGCTCCCTCGACTTGGAGCGTATCGGCGATGAGGTACGATGACGCGGTGATGTCCTCTGGCATCCGCAGGTCTTCGAGTTCGCGTCCGAACAGCGCGAGCAATGCCTGCAGGTAATCCGTGAAGCGCTCGGCGGCGATGGCGCGGATGGCCGCGGCGGCGCCACGCCCGATCGGTTCGTCAAGATAGGATACCGCAGCGGTCCAAAAAGGTTTCTTCGTGAGGACCCGCTCGACGCGAAAGCGCTGCTCGCCGCGGGTGACGATGTTCATACGGCCGTCCGCCAGGTGGACGACCTCGGCGATACTCGCCGTCGTTCCGACCGGGGCGGGATCCAGGTCATCGCCGACTTCGTTGCCATTGCGGTCCAAGAGGACGCCGAACGGCTGGCCGGATTCGATACAGCCGCCGATGAGCTTCTTATACCTATCTTCGAAAATGTGCAGCCGCAGCGATGCGCCGGGTACGAGCACCGTGCGCAACGGAAAGAGGCCGATGCGCGTCATGGGTTACGCCTTTTGCGCGAACTCCTCGCGCCATGCGGCGGCGATGCGCTGCAAGGTGGGTTCGTCGACGCGTTCGGGATCGTCTTCGAAATCGTCAAGGTCGGTCACGAGCTGCAACAGCTCCGGCATCGGCACTTGATCCGGATTCTCGTCCGGGTGAGCCTGCGCGAGCTCGAACCCGATGTCTTCGACATCTTGCCACGTCAGGCCCATCAGCGATCACTCCCCTCCCGCGGACACCTCAGGTTGTCCATCGGGCAGCGTTCACCCTCTCGTTCAGACGCCGACAATGCTGTAGCCCGCATCGACATAGATCACTTGACCGGTGACGGCGCTTGATAGATCGCTTGACAGGAACACCGCGACGTTGCCGACATCCTCTGCGCCGACGTTGCGCCGCAATGGCGCGCGCTGCGCGACCTCTCCTAAGATGTTGCTGAAACCGCTGACCGCACGCGCTGACGCGGTCTTGATCGGCCCGGCCGAAATGGCATTCACGCGCACGCCTTGCTCGCCCATGTCGACCGCGCAATAGCGTACGCTGGCCTCAAGCGCCGCTTTGGCCACGCCCATCACATTGTAGTTCGACACCGCGCGCACGGAGCCAAGATATGTCATCGCCATGACCGAGCCGCCGCTCGCGACGATGGGTGCCAGTTCCCGGCACAGCGCGACGAGCGAATAGGCGCTGATGTCGAGCGCGATGCGAAAGCCGTCACGCGTGGTGGCGAAGTACTTACCGGCGAGCTCCTCCTTGCGGGCGAATGCAAGAGAGTGCACGATCACGTCGATGCGCTTGTATTCGGACTCGAGTACGGCGCGCAGCGATGCGATGCTGTCGTCACTCGCGACGTCGCAATGCAGCGCGAGGCCTTGCCCGAGTTCGCGCGCGAGTTTTTCGACTTCATCCTTGGTGCGCTCGCCTTCGTATGTGAGCGCGAGGCGCGCGCCGTGCCCGTGCAGCGCTTTTGCAATGGACGTCGCGATGCTCCAGCGATTCGCGACGCCCATGACGACGGCGGTCTTGCCGTCCAGCAGCCCCGGCACTCGTCTACTTCTTCGCTGCGTCGAAACGCTTGGCGATCGAGTTCCAGTCGACGACGTTCCACCACGCCTTGAGGTAGTCGGCACGCCGGTTCTGGTACTTCAGGTAGTAGGCGTGCTCCCAAACGTCGTTGCCCATCACGGGATAGTTGCCGGCGGACATCGGGTTGTCTTGGTTCGGCGTGCTCGCGATCTGCAGCTTGCCATCAGGCGTGAGGACCAGCCATGCCCAGCCGCTCCCGAATTGCTTGGTGCCGGCGTCGTTGAACTGGGTCTTGAACGCTTCGACGTCTCCAAAGGCGCTCTTGATCGCGTCGCCGAGCGCGCCGCTCGGATTGCCGCCGCCATTGGGCGACATGATGGTCCAGAACATCGAATGGTTGAGATGCCCGCCGCCATTATTGCGGACCGCGGTGCGGATGTCTTCAGGCACAGCGTTGAGGTTCTTGATCAGATCTTCGACGGATTTGTTGCCGAGCTCGGGATGCTTTTCGATCGCCGCGTTGAGATTGGTGACGTAGGCTGCATGGTGCTTGTCGTGATGCAGCGTCATCGTCTCTTTGTCGATGGTCGGCTCCAACGCGTCATACGCATAGGGAAGATCGGGCACGGTGAACGGCATAGCGTCGTTTCCTCCTTGAGCCCCGGCCACTACAGTATCGTATCCGGCAACTCCTAGTCAGCGTACCCAGGAGGCCGGCGGTAGCTGCGCCGTAATCCGTATTTGTGCGCATACACGTGCGGCTGTTCGCTTCCCAACGCGAGAGTATCGGCCAGTCGGCGATCAACGCCGATGTCCCCGATGGCTCGACAGCGGCGTCGGCACTGCGCGCGCTGGCTGCTCAGTACCCCGATCTTGCGGCCGCATCCGAATCGCTCGCCTTCGCCGTGAACCGCGAACACGCCGCGCCGGAAACGCCGCTCAACGATGGCGACGAACTGGCGCTGCTGCCTCCGGTGGCCGGCGGATGAGCACGCGCCACTTCGTGCTCACCAACGAACCGCTCGACGAACAGCTTCCCGCGCAGATCATCTCGGTCGACGGCGCCGGCGGCATCGTGTCGTTCGTGGGGCGCGTGCGCAATGAAGCGCGCGGACACGAAGTGACGCTCTTAGAGTACGAGGCGTATCCCGAAATGGTCGAGCGCGTTTTCGCCGACATCGCCGCTGAAGCGCGCAAGCAGTTCGCGATCACCGATATCGCGATCCACCATCGCGTCGGTGCGCTCGAGGTCGGCGACGTCAGCGTCGTGATCGCGGTGTCGGCACCGCATCGCGGCGCGGCGTTCGATGCGTGCCACTATGCGATCGACCGCCTCAAGCACATCGCGCCTATCTGGAAGAAGGAACACACGCCCGAAGGCGCGGTCTGGGTCGACGACCGGCCGTAGCGTCAGCCGCCGACGAATTTGACGCCGAACAGGCTCGGCACAAACGTGCCGACGACGTAGCCGATCACGCCTGCCCCGGCACCGATGACGAATTGTTCGAGTCCTGAGCGCCACGGATTGCCGCCCGTCACGCGCGCTTTGACGATGCCGATGCCGAACAGCGCCAGGCACGCAAGGCCGATGGAAAGCCACAACGCGGCATTGCCGTTGGTGAAGATGTATGGCAGAATCGGCGCGATCGCGCCGAGCAAGAACGACGGCGCCATCACGGCGGCGTCTTTGAGCGGGCTGCCGGCCGCTTCGGTATCGAGCCCGAGCTCGGCCCGCGCCATGACCTCGAGCACCTTATGCGGATCTTTTGATACGGCAAGCGCAGCATCGCGCGCCTGTTGTGCGCTCATGCCTTGTAAACGATAGATCTCGGCGAGTTCTGCGAGCTCTTCTGCTGGATGTTCGATGATCTCGCGCAGCTCGCGGTCGATCTCGGCGCGATGCACTTCGGATTCCGCCTTTGAAGAGAGGTACTGGCCCGCCGTCATGGCCACCATGCCGGCGACGCCCGTCGCGACGCCCGCCAACAAGATCGTCGTGTTCGGCTCGTGCGCACCGAAGAATGCCGAGACGACGCTGACCGTGGTCAGTAAGCCGTCCTGCGCGCCGAAAACGAACTCGCGAATGCGCGTGCGCGACGCGACGCGTTCGCGCTCCTCGCCCACCTCAGCCGGACCGCTCATCTTCTCGATGCCGCGGGCGGTACGCGTCAGACCGCCGTCGGGCTCGAACAAAGCTCGCTCGAACGAGAGGACATCGGGCGCCGCCGCCGCCGCGGTCTTTTTCGCGCCGTCTGCCGGCGCAGCGGCTTCGACGCGCGCAAGCGCGTCCTCAAAGAGCTTGACGTGCGCGTGTTCGCGCGCCATCGCGACTTCGAAACCTTCCGCAGCGTCAGTGCGCCCCTCGGCACGCGCGTCGGCGATATAGCGCGGATACGTCGCTTGGGTCTCCGTCGCCTCATGGCGGATCACGTCGCGCAAGTTTTCCCGCGTGCTCTTCACCGCGCCCAGCGCGCGCAAATGCAACAGCGCGTGCACGATCTCATCGCCGGCGGCTTGCATGAACGCTTCAGCCGCCTCAGGATATCCCTCGCTCAACGCTTTGAGCGCGTATGCGCTGTACAACCGATGCGTCTTGGCCTCGTCCATGAACGCCGTCCACAGATTGAGCTCGGTTTTGGACAGGTCTGTGCGCATGAGACGTCTGTTTCCATATGCGGCAGGCGCGACCTCCGGACACGCCCAAACGCGCACGTCATGCTGGCGCGCGTGCTGTTCAAAGACCACCGGCTGCGACCGCTGTTGCGCGTGCTTGTCTACATCGTGGCGGCGGTTTGCGCGCAAATCGCGCTCGGCATTTTCGTGGGCGCGGTCTATCAAGCGATCTACGGCCCGCGCGCGATGTTCATGCGTACGCCCGTGCTTCTCGACGAGACGATCGCCGCTATGGCCGTAGTCGGCATAGCGGTCGTGCTGCGCATCTTTCTCGATCGGCGCAGCGTCGCGTCGCTTGGCATAACGCTTGGCGCCAAGATGGCGGATTCAAGAGCGCGGCGCTACACGAGCGTGCTCGCGCTTTTCGGCTGGGGCATCTTGCTGGGCGCGGGCATGCAGCTGCTCGTCTTCGCGATCCTGCTCGCGCTGCATCAGACGAACGTCTTCGCCCTCCACTTCGATGCAGCTGTCGGATACATCGTGCTGGCCTGGATGGTTATCTTCTTCGTCGCAGCACTCGCTGAAGAGTATCCGTTGCGCGGCTACATCTTGCAGAACTTATGGGAAGAGTGGGGATTCTGGCCGGGCGCGATCGTCACGTCGGTCATGTTCGCACTGATTCATTTCAAGAACCCGTATTTCGGCGATCTGCCGTGGATGACGCTGATCAACATCGCCGCGGACGGCTTATGGGCATGCCTCGCGGTGCTGTGGACGCGATCCTTGTGGCTTGCATGGGCGGCGCACTTCGCATGGAACGTGTTCGAAGGACCGGTGCTGGGCACGCCTGTCAGCGGCATCCACACCGGAGCCTCGATCGTCCTACAGGGCGTTTCGGGAAATCCGCTGCTGACGGGCGGACGCTTCGGACCCGAAGGAGGCGCGATCGTTCTGCTCGCCGAGGCGGTCGGTCTGCTGGCGCTCTACTTCTTATATAGGTGCGGCGCGTTCGCACACGCGCCCGACTCGCGTGAGCAATACGCCTTGACAGCGGCGTGAACATAAGGAAGGAGCGGAGCCATCGGCTCCGCTCCCGCTCGCTTCAGATAACCGCGCCGGCGTCGGTCAGAATTCCTCCGACTGCTCGGGATTGAATTCTTCCTCTTCCTCGCCGTAGGGCTCTTCGTCGAATTCCTCGTCTTCGTACTCTTCGATCACAAGATCGCCATTGTTGCCGCCGGTCTCGTCGATCACGGTCGTCGGCACTTGGCGCGCGGGAGCCGGCGCTTTGCTAGCGCGCGACGCCTTTGCCGGTGCCTTCTTCTTGGCAGATTTGGTGGTCTTGGCAGCGCGCTTCTTCGGCGCTGCGGCGCGACGCGCGCCCTTGCCCGCGGACCGCTTCGCCGGCTTCTTCGCGCTCTTCTTTCTTGCCGGCGCCTTCTTCTTGGCGGCGCCTTTTTTCGATTTCCGCCTCATCGTCTCGTCCTCCAGGTCTTGCAGTGCCGTTTAAAATTGTTTTTTTTCGCTGCCCGCTCGAATCGTGGCGCGGCGTTTGTGGGTCGCGGGGGCGTATCCTTCCCCGGCGGCGCTCACGGGCGCAGCGGTCGAACCTCGATGATCTGCTCGCCCGCGGGCACGGTCGTCGCGGCGCCCTTGACGGGCGTGAGGCGCAGCACAAGGATGCACGAGCCCACCAGGTCCTCGCGCACCTGCACTTGCCCTTCGTAGAGCCGGTCGTTGCTGCGTGCGAGGACGTTGCGCCGGAAATCCTCAGGCAGGGCCCCGTTGCGCCGCACGAGACCGGCTTCGCATTGCCCGACGAAGCCATCGCGGAAACGCACGGCGACGTTTATCACATCGCCTGGGTTATACACTTCGCGGCGCGGCGTGCATTCGACGCGTTCTATCTGCATAAAGCGCGCGCCCAACGTTCGCTCCGCCACCGGCGTGCCCTGCGGAGGGCTGATGCGTGCGTGTGCGCGAAGTCTAAAAGGCTCATGGACGCAGCGTTCATCAGACGCCTGGAAGGTATCGTGGGCGCCGCGCACGTCCTGCGCTCGCCCGGCGACCTGCGCAACTATCAGTATGATGGTTCGATCGATCAGGCGCTGCCCGAGGTCGTGGTGCTGCCCGGCAGCGCATCCGAGGTCGCGCAGGTGGTCGCGGCGTGCAACGATCGCGGCTATAGCTATGTCGCGCGCGGCGCGGGCACCGGGCTTTCAGGCGGTGCGGTCCCGGAAACGGGCGGGGTCGTCATCTCGACCGGCAGGCTGCACCGCATTCTCGATATCGATGTCGCCAATCGTCTTGCCGTCGTCGAGCCCGGCGTCGTCAACGCGGACATCAGCGCCGCCGTCAAGCAGCACGGTTTGTGCTTCATCCCGGATCCGTCGAGTCAAGCGGCGTGCACGATCGGCGGCAACGTCGCCGAAAACTCCGGCGGCCTGCACTGCTTAGCATATGGCGTGACGACGAATCATACGCTGGGCGTCGAGATCGTCACACCTGAAGGCGAGCTCGTGTGGTTGGGCGGTAGGACGGTCGACATGCCCGGCTACGACCTGCTCGGGCTGTTCGTCGGTTCCGAAGGCACGCTCGGCATCGCGACCAAGGTGATCGTCAAATTGACGCCGATCCAGGAAGCCGCGCGCACGATGCTTGCGGTGTTCAACTCGGTCGAGGATGCGTCGCAAGCGGTTTCTGGGATCATCGCGGCCGGCATCATCCCCGGCGCCTTGGAGATGATGGATCGCGTGTCGACGCAGGCGATCGAGGAGTTCGCGCACGCTGGTTTTCCGACCGATGCGGAGGCGATCCTCATCATCGAGGTCGACGGACTGCGCGCGTCGGTCGACGAGGTCGCGGCCGACGTGCGCGATGTCTGCCGGCGCAACCACGCGCGCGAGGTGCGCTTCGCGCAGACGCAAGACGAGCGCGAACGCATTTGGAAGGGACGCAAGAGCGCGTTCGGCGCCATGGGGCGGCTGAGCCGCAACTTCTATGTGCAGGACGGCGTCATACCGCGCAGCCTCTTGCCCGAGATGCTGCGCGAGATCGCCGCCATCAGCGAGCAGAACGGCCTGCAGATCTGCAACGTCTTCCATGCCGGCGACGGCAACCTGCACCCGTTGATCTTGTTCGACGAGAAGAAGCCCGGCGATGTCGAGAAGGCCGTCGTTGCGGGTGAGGCGATCCTGCGCGCGTGCATCGAGCGCGGCGGCAGCGTGTCCGGAGAACACGGCGTCGGCACCGAGAAGCGCGACTGCATGGCGGTGCAGTTCTCGCCGTCGGACCTCGACGTGATGGCGCGCGTGAAGGCGGCGTTCGGCAACCGCGGCCTTTGCAATCCGCACAAGATCTTCCCGACGTCGCGCCGCTGCGGCGAGTCATCGCGACGCATGCAGCATCTCGCGCCCGAGACGGCCGCGGCGACAGGCCCGGCGTTCTAGCGATGCTCGCGTCGACGCCCTTCACGATCGCGCTGCGCGACGTCCTCGGCGAACGCTTTCGCGTGCATCCCGACGAATGCGCGCAGTTCAAGGTCGACGGCGCAGCGCCCAAACTCGTGCTCTCGCCGCGCTCGTTGGACGAAGCGGCGCGCGCGCTGAATATCGTCTCGGGCGAACGCGCGACGGTCGTCCTGCGCGGCGCGGGTACGAAATCACGGCGTCCGCCGCCGCGCGGCGACGTCGACGCCGTGCTCGATACGAGCGAGCTGCGCGGAGTGCTCGAGCACAAGCCGGGCGATCTCACCGCGACGATCGCAGGGGGCACGCCGCTGCACGAGTTGCAGTTCGCGCTGCGCAAACACGAACAGTTCTTCCCGAGCGACGCACCATTCGCCGCAACGGCAACGCTGGGCGGTACGCTGGGCGCCAACGCGAACGGGGCGCTGCGCCAGCGTTACGGCTCGCTGCGCGACAACGTCCTGGGCATGCGCTTCGTGCTCGCCGACGGCGCGATCGCCTTCAGCGGTGCCAAGGTGGTCAAAAGCGTCGCGGGTTACGACACGCATAAGGCGTTCATCGGCTCGCGTGGGACGCTCGGCTTGATCGGCGAGCTGACGATCAAGGTCGCGCCGCTGCCGGCAGTGCAGCGCGTCCTCATCGCGACATTTGAAGATTGCGCGAGCGCGCGCGCTGCAGCCGGGACGATTTCCGCTTCGCCGCTTTTCCCGCTTGCGCTGACGCTGCACGATTCGCGGGCTGCCGGCCGCGTGCCGGCGCTGCGCACGAGCAGCGCCGCGGTCTGGTCGCTGGTGGTGCGTTGCGGAGGCTCGCGTTCGGCGACGAGCGAGCAATTCGAGGGTGCCGCCGCGCTGTGCAAAGAAGCCGGCGCGGCAACGGTGCGCGACGTGGGCGACGACCTTGTCGAGACAGTGTGGTCGCAGATCGCGGAGCTTGCGGGTGGCGCGGCATACGATTCTGATTCGTTCGTCGTCGCGAAGCTCGTCGCGCCGCCCGCGCGTTTGCACGAGCTGATCGCCGCCGCGCGCAACGCATGGCCGGACGCCGAAATGACGGCGCACCCGCATGTAGGGGTCCTGTTCGCGAATATCCCGGCTGCCGGCGCGACGTCGCAGCCAGGCGCACTATGGCAGGCGTGCGCGGCGGGTGGCTGGACCGCTGAGTTTTTGTCGGCACCGCACGTGCGCGGCGAAGAGTTCATCGCGCCGCTTCCAGCAGGGCTCGCCATCAAATTGCAGCGCCGCCTGAAGGCGGCGCTCGATCCGGGCGGCACGCTCGACCCGGGCGGCTTCCTCGGCGGCATTTGACGATGATCGAGACTTCCGAAACGCAGGGTTACGCGGGTCCCGACCGGCCGGCCGACGACGATCTAAGCCGGTGCACGCGCTGCGGGCTATGCGAACAAGCGTGCCCGACGTATCGCGAGCTGCGCGTCGAGCCCGACTCCCCGCGCGGTCGCGTCTTCCTTATGAAGCAGGTGGCGGACGGCGCTGCCGGCATCGACGCTCACCTTGCCGAGCACCTGTACCTCTGTCTCGGATGCCGCGCGTGTGAGACGGCCTGTCCGTCAGGCGTGCCCTACGGACGGCTGCTCGAGCTTGCGCGCTATCAGATCGAAGAGCGCGGCGAGATCGCACCCGAGCGGCGCGGCTGGCGCCGCTTCCGGCATTTCGCGTTCGAACAACTGCTGCCGAACGAAAGGCTTTTCAAGCTCGCTATGGCTCCCGCGCAGGCGCTGCAGCGCGTTCCCTGGTTGGCCTCGCTGGCGGCTGCGATCGCGCCGGGCCGCCTGCGCCGCTTGCTCGACATGATCCCGCGCAACGGCGCGACCCACGGCGCGCTGCCATTTGAGATCCCTGCGGAAGGCGAACGGCGCGCACGCGCCGGCTTATTCACCGGCTGCGTCATGGGTTCGCTCTTCGCGCACGTCCATGAGTCGCTGGCGCGCGTGCTACGCCACAACGGCTGCGACGTCATCGTCGCGCGCGCGCAATGGTGCTGCGGCGCGCTCAATCTCCATGCAGGAGAGCGCACGCACGCGCGCGCGATGGCCAAGCGCAACATCGACGCATTCGAACGAGCCGGCGTCGACTTCATCGTGCTCGACTCAGCCGGCTGCGGTGCGGCCATGAAAGAGTATGGCGAACTGCTGCGCGACGACCCCCAGTACGCGCAGCGCGCGCACGACTTCGGCGCCAAAGTGAAAGACGTCAGCGAATTGCTCCACGATCTAGGCATTCGAACGGACTTCGGAACGTTGAAACGGCGCGTGACGTATCAGGACGCCTGCCATCTCGCGCACGCACAGCGCGTGCGCATGCAGCCGCGTGCCCTGCTCGCTCAGATCCCTGGCCTCGATTACATCGAATTGCAGTACGCGGACCGCTGCTGCGGCGCGGCGGGCGTCTACAATCTCACGCAGCCGGAACTGTCAGCGAAGATCTTAGAAGAGAAGCTCGATGCGATCGAAGAGACCAACGCCGACTATCTGGTGACGGGCAACCCCGGATGCCACATGCAGATCCAAGCCGGGCTTAAACGGCGCGGGCTGCGCACCAAAGTGAAGCATCTCGTCGAAGTGCTCGACGAAGCGTACAGCCAACCGAAAGATATGTAGGGCGCCCCCTTGAGGGCGCCCTTTATCACTCGACTGACCCAATAGCACTCGCTACGGCCCGAAGCGAATGCCGTTCGACGCTACTGTCGCCATCGTGAAGGACGCGGTGCTCGCTGCGCTTAGCGGGGCGAGGAATACCGCAACGCCGGTCCCACTGGAGACGTAGAGGTTACCAGATGAATCGAGCGTTGGATACAGCGCGTCCGTAAGACCGGTCGTGATCGTGAACGCCGGCGTGCTGGTGTTCGTGAATGGCGGTACGAATTTCATAACCTGTTTCGCGCTGCGATCGACAGCCCACAGGTTGCCTGCGCCGTCGAGGAACAAGCCCCAGCAGCCCACTTCAGGAACCGTGACCGCCGGCGCACTCGCGTTCGTGAACGGCGGGTTGTAGATCGCGACATAACCGTGGCTGTCGTCGCACACGTACATGTTGCCCGACGCGTCGTGCTTGACGCCGATGGGATTGGTCAGTCCGGTTGTGATCGTGACGGCCGGCGTGCTTGCAGCCGACAAGGGCGCATCGAAGATCACCACATTGCCTGTCGCCGCCCACAAGTTGCCCGACGCATCGATGTCCACGCCCTCTGGTGAGCCCGCCCCTGTTGAGATGGAGAACGTCGCCGTGCTGCTGTTCGTGAATGGCGGTGTGAAAACGTCGACTTTATTTTGACCGAAGTTGCCGACGTACAGCTTGCCCGCTGCATCGAACGCGACGTCATCGACATCGGTCGACGTGCCGTCTTGGAAGGAGACCGCCGGCAACGACGATGCGGCAAACGGCGGGGCGAAGATCTGCACGAGGCCCGATCCGCCATCGTTGGAGACGTAGAGCCGCTGTGGTGGCGGCGTTGGGGTTGTCGACGTCGACGAGCTGCTGCACGCCGCAAGAATCGGCACTACAGCGATCGACAGGATCGAGATGAGTTTACGCATCGGGATCATGGCTCTCCCTTTCATCCATTACTTAGACTGACGTTTTGCACCGTCGCCGCGTCCGGATTTATCGTCGCGCTTCCCGTGTACGTCTGGAAGCCTGGCGCCGAAACGGTGTACACGATCGATCCGGCCGGGATGCCGGTGATCTGATAGAAACCGTTCGCGTCGGCCGTTCCCGTGTGATACGAGTTGTCCGTCGGCGTGACGACGATGCTCGCTCCGCCAATTGGCCCAGTCGGGCCGCTAACCACGCCCTGCAGCGTCCCGGGTTTGGGCGTCGACGAGGGCGGATTGGTGTTGCAACCTGTAGCCAACACCACCGCTATGACGATAAGTCCAATAGAGCGGAACACAGCGGCTCCCGATTCGGTCAGCCCCTAGGGGCCCCCTTGGCCCGCTCCGCGGCCGATCGAAGATGTCACATTTCGGGTCATGGGCCGGTCATACGATGAATACCGGTAAACCGGAGGACGTGAGCGATTAAAAATCTGCCGCAGCCCGGGAAAGGCGTACCCGCGGCGTGGAGGCCGGCGACGCCGCCGGCGACAACGGGCTTCAACCCGCTGCTCCGCTCCGAGTCGGGAACGCTCCCCTGGGACTCTTCGTTTTACGCGCAGCTGCTCTCGATCGCCGCAGGGCATCCGGAAGAGCAGTTCTTCAGCCACGTCCACACGGCGCTACGCTCGTATATCGAGACACCGATCCTCGTCGCCGCCACCGCCGATCCGACGGCGCGCGACGGCTTCCGCATCCGCTATCAGCGCAATCTTGACGACCGCAATTCGTTGCCCGTCATCGAGCGCGGATTCGTCGCACAAGCGATGCGCGCAGGCCGGGCACTGCAGTTCGGCCGGCCGGCGGGCACGCAGCAGACGCTGGCCAGCCGCGGCAACATGATGACCAACATCGGTTCCGTCATCATCGCGCCGATCCGTCACGACGGCCGCAATCTCGGCTACATCGCGACGCGCAACCCGCGCGATGGCGTGTACGGCGAAAAAGAGCTGGAGTTCGTGGCGGCCGCGGCGGACGTCGGCGCGCTGGTCGTGCGCAACAAGAATTCGGCCGAAGAGGCGCGTGCGCGCAGCCAAGAGCTGCGCTTGATGCTTGAGACCGCGCGCGCCCTCGCATCCGAACGCGATTTGCGCCGCCTGTTCCATCGGCTGCACCGCCTGCTGGGCGGCGTGCTCGACGCGTCGACGTTCTGGGTCGCGCTCGGCTCATGGGAACAGGGCCTGATGACGATCCCATATTGCGTCGACCACTACCGCGTGCTCGATGTCGTCGATCCGATGCCGCTGCAAGGCTCGTTGTGCGGCCAGGTGTTCCGCGAGGGCGTTCCCTTGCTGATGCGCACGCCGGAGGATTGGAAGCCGTTCCCGGTCATCATGCACGGCGACACCAACAGCGACGACGTCGTGTCGGCGCTCGTCGTGCCGATGAGCATCGGCGCGCGTACGATCGGCGTCATCTCAGTGCAAAGCTCGCGCCCGCACGCCTATACCGAACGCGACCGCGACCTGGTCGTCGCCGTCGCCGAGCAGGCTGCGATCGCGGTCGAAAATTCGCAGGCGGTCGTGCAGGCCGACCAGCGTGCGCGCGAATTGAAGATGCTCGCCGAAGTGTCGCGTGCGTTGGCCGCGCAGCTCAGCTTGCGGACGCTCTATCAGACCGTGTGCGAAGAGGTGCGCCGCGTGATCGAGGCGCCTGCCTTCTTCGTGGCGTTGCGCACCGAAGACGGCAGCGCGATGCGCCTCGAGTACTTCATCGAGGGCAACAACGTCATCGAGCCGCGCGACACGCCCCTCAAGAGCTCGATCGCCGAGCGCGTGATGACGTCCAATCGCACGCTCGTCTTCCAAACCCTTGAGGAGATCAATAACCAGCCGCACGGCATCATCGGCACGGATAATGTCTCGAACGTGCGGTCGCTGGCGATGGCGCCGCTGCGTCTCGGCAACCGCTGCATCGGCGTGATGTCGGCGCAGGCCTATCGCGAGAGTGCGTACGACGACTCGAGCGTGCGCCTGCTGACCGCGATCGCGGAACAGCTGGCCGTCGCCGTGCAGAACGCGCAGCTGTACGACCAGGCCGAATCGCGCGCCGACCGCGATCCACTGACCGGCGTCTTCCACCACCGCTACCTCAAGACGCGCCTCGAAGAAGAATTGCGCCGCTCGCGCACGAGCGGTCAAGCCGTCGCCGCCGTCATGATGGACCTCGACAATTTCAAGAACGTCAACGATACCTACGGCCACCTGGTCGGCGACGATGCGCTCAAGATGGTCACCGGCGTCGTCATGGGCGCGGTGCGTTCGACCGACGTCGTCGGCCGCTACGGCGGCGACGAGTTCATGCTCGTGCTGCCCGACACCACGCGCGAACAGACCGAGGCGATCATAAACCGCGTGACCGCCGGCCTCGAAGAACGCGACCTGCGCTTGGCTGACGGCGCGGTCATCCCGGTCAAATGCTCGATCGGCTACGCGCTGTTCCCGCAGGACGCAGAATCTCCGGCGGACCTCATCGCCAAGGCGGACGCGGCTTTGTATCAGAGCAAGCGTATGGGCCGGCCCGCGACGCGCCTGCAGCGCATCGGCACGACGCAGCTGCGCTTGGAAGGCGACTTCGCGCCGGTGTCTGAGCTGCTCGCAGCGCTGCTCGCGCGCGACCGCTCTACGCGCAGCCATCTCGAGCACGTCAACCGCGTGGCGCGCGAGTTCGGCAACGTTCTGGCGCTGTCCAGAGAGGACATGGATTCGCTGCTGCGTGCGTCCGTACTGCACGACGTCGGCAAGATCGCGCTGCCCGCGCACCTGCTTGCCAAACCAGGCCGCTTGGCGCCAGAAGAATACGAATTGGTCAAGCGTCACGTCACGATCGGCGCGATGCTCATCGAGAACATCCCGGGCTTCGCCAATGCTGCCCTCGCGGTCAAGTATCACCACGAGCGCTTCGACGGCAAAGGCTATCCCGATGGGCTCAAGGGAGAGAAAATCCCGCTGCTCGCGCGCATTGTCGCGCTCATCGACGCTTACTCGGCGATGGTCATCGACCGTCCATACCACAAGCGCATCGAGTACGAGCAGGCCGTGCGCGAGCTGCGTGCGCGCGCCGGTTCACAGTTCGACCCCAAGTTGGTGGATAAGTTCGTCGCGCTTGTCGAGTCGGGTGGAGGCCGCTAGCTAGCTTCGCCGCGAAGCAATCGCGCGTGGAGCTGCACTTCGCGATCACAGCGTTTGCCACCGCGCTGACGATCATCGATCCCGTCGGCATGGTACCCTTGTCGCTCGCAGTGACCGCCTCGGCGACGCCCGACGCGCGCCGGCGCACGATCGACCGCGCGGTGATCGTCGCGGCGGCCGTGATCGTCTTCATGGCCCTCGTCGGCCGCTACGTGCTCACGTATCTCAACATCACGCTGCCGGCGTTCTCGATCGCCGGCGGCATCTTGTTGCTGCTCATCTCCATCGACATGCTCTTCGCACGGCAGTCCGGCACGCGCGCCAAGCCAGAGGAAGAACGCGAAGCGATCGAGCGCGAGAACGCCGCCGTATTCCCGCTGGCGATACCTATGATCGCGGGTCCGGGCACGATCGCGACCGTGCTGCTGCTCGTCAATCTCAGCCGTGGTGACACGACGCGAACGGTCATCGTCTACGCGGCATACGCGTTCGCGCTGCTCGCGACGTGGCTGTGCATGCGCGGCGCGGACATGGTGCTCAAGGGCATCGGACGCACGGGCGTCGGCGTCCTGACGCGCTTGCTGGGCATCATCCTTTCAGCGCTCGCGATCCAATTCATGATCAACGGACTGGTCCAAACGCCGCTCTTCCGTCACTAGGACGTCCAGAAGCGCTTTGGGTCGACCTCCCGGATGATGCGCAGCTCTTCATCCGTCGGCTCGGGCGTGGGCTTGAGCACGGGCGTCACCATCAGCGGCCAGCCGGTTTTGGCCTTGACGTCTTCAAGTTTGACGCCGGGATGGATCGTGTCGAGGTACGCTTCGCCCGATTCGAATCCGAAGCGCAACACGCCCATCGTGGTGATGATCGCAGCAGGGCCGCCGCGCGGTAGGCCTTCGTTCGCGCGCCAATGCGCGCCATCGCCGTTGCCGGGCGAGGTCAGGTACCCGACGCGTTCCACCAAACGCCGATCGTTGTGCTCGATGATCACGACAAAGCGTCTTGCGAGCGACGCGATGTCGGCCGCGCCGCCGCTGCCGGGCAGCTTGACGCGCGGCGCAGACGGATCGCCGACATACGAAGTGTTGATGTTGCCGTTCCTATCGACTTCAGCGCCGCCAAGAAACCCAAGATCCACCTCGCCCTTTTGCATGAGCCCCATCACCGTCGTCATGCGGCAGCATTGCAGCGCGTCTTCGATGTTGGGCGGATCGCCCATTGTGTAGAGCAGCGACGCAGACGGCGTGTCGCGCACCACGCCATTTTCGAAGAAGCCGATCGCATTCGGGGCGTGCAGCCGCTTTGCGACCGCGAACGCGATGAGCGGCAAGCGCATGCCGACGAAGACGACCTCGCGGTCCTTGATCTCGCGCGCAGCGACCACCACCATCAGTTCGGCGGGTGTGTAAGCCTGCTTCATGTCGCGCTGAAGTTCGCGGGCGCGGCGAGCTTCTTGTCCTTGACCGCGAGCGCGCGCCAGCGCTCGGCTCCCAACAGCTTCAGGTAGACCGCACGCGAACCGATCGCGCCGATCCAGCGCTGCCGCCACTGCTCGAAGGCCTCGGCCGTCTGCGACTGCGTGTGGTACTCTTGGTAGAAGTCGGTGTCGCGCCCGTAGTAGCCCTGCACGGGCGAGGGATGTGCGCCGCCGGGCTCGTGCACGATCGCGGTCACGCGATGCGCGGGCACGAGCACGCGGTTCGGATCGCTCTTGATGACGTCGACGCCGACGATCTCTTCGGCGACGACGATCACTTTGGTCGCCGCCAGCCCGCCTTCTTCGCTCACGCCGAGGTTGCCCCAGCAATGATTGCCGCCGGTTTCGTCTGCGCGCTGGACGTGCAACACCGCGACGTCGGGAACAAGCGCCGGCACGAGCAAGACTTGCTCGCCGTCGAGCGGCGAGGCGGCCGCGCGTAGGTTCGCGTTGGTCTTGAGGATGTCTGAGCCTAGCAGCGTGCGCGCCGGAATGAAGGGCGCGCCAAGGCCTCCGGCAAGCAGGCTGAGCGCCATCGTGAAGTTGGAGTGATCCTCGATGTGGATCTTATTGGGAACGCCGGTCTCCGCGGCGCGCCGATAGTTGTAACCCAACCCGGCGCTGACATTCCCAACCCAGGCGGCGACGATCGCTTTCACGCAGCCGGCGCCGATGAGCTGATCGAAAAGGATGTCGGAGATCGGGCCGATCAGCGTCAGGTCGCGTCTGTTCTGGCGGATAAGCTCGTGACCGGCGGCAAACGGGATGAGCGCTTCCAATGCAAGTCCGAGCGCGACAGACGAGCCGTCCGGCACGTGCTGCGCGATCGCGTCGCGCATCGTCATGATCTTAGAAGCCACGCTCACCTAGAATCAGCGGCGACGCTCGCCAAAAAATGGAGCGGTCGAAATCATTCGACCGCTCGCGCGTTCTCGTGTTTCGACCAAACCGTTACGTGTTCGTGAATTTGGCCATGCGCTTCTCGACGTACGCGTTGAGGCCTTCCTTCGCGTCGCTGCTCTGGAAGAGCAGCTGTTGCAGCTCGCGTTCGATCGCGAGCGCCTCGGAGAACGGCACCTCGCCGCCCGAAACGACGGAGCGCTTGATGTTGCCGACCGCCTTCGCGGCCTTGTTCGGCGTCGTGAACTGCTTGGCGTAAGAGAGCACGTCCTTGAAGAACGACGCGACGTCGCCTTCATAGATGTCGGTGACCAGGCCGAGCTCTTGCGCCTCTTCGAACGAGAACGTCCGGCCGGTGACCATCAGCTCGAGCGCTTTGCCGCGGCCGACCGCACGAGTCAGGCGCTGCGTGCCGCCAGTCCCCGGCAGGACGCCGAGGGCGACCTCGGGCAGCCCGATCTTGCCCGCGTTCTTGCGCGCAAGGCGGATGTCGCACGCGAGCGCGATCTCCAGACCACCGCCGACCGTGTGTCCGTTGAGCGCCGCGATCACGAGCTTCGGCGTCTGTTCGAGACGCGTGAGCGTCTCGTTGGCGTGCAAGCAGAAGTAATATTTGAACGTGGGATCGACTTTCTGCAGCATGCCGATGTTCGCGCCCGCGCAGAAGAACTTCTCACCCGCGCCTGTGAGGATGATGACCTGCACATCCTTGTCAAAACGCGCTCGCAGAATGCACTCGTCGAGCTGGCGCATCATGTCGTGCGTGTACGTGTTCGCCGGCGGATCTTCCAGCGTCACGACCGCGATGTGGTCGCCTTCCTTGCGGTAGGTGACCAGCGTCTTAGCGTTCTCCGACGTCGCGGTTTTGCCGTCGGTCTCGATCTTGGTGGCCATCGATTCTCCTTACGCCGCTTTCGGCGCGACCCAATCCTCTTGCTTGAACAGCTCTGCCAGTAATTTTTCGTCGTCTTCGGTCGGCAGCACTTCTTTGAGATGCGCTTCGTGTTCGTCGCGGTCGAGCAGGCGGCCGTCGACCGAATACGGCTTGCCGGCGAATTCTCCGATCTGGCGGTTGAAGCGGATGTCGGCGACGTAGAGCTTCTCGTCGCCGGGGATGAGCGCGTTCACCTGGTCCACCAGCTTCGCGCACTCTTGATAGTACTGGCGGCGCGCGTAGTCGTTGAGCAGCTCCTTGTCGGCTTCGTCCTGCTCTTTGTCTTCTTCGGGCCTGCCCTTGATGCCCCAGATGTACGCCCACACCGCGCTGGACGAATGATCGTTACCGAACAAGTCGAGCGATCCCGACAGCCACTTGTTGTGATATTTCTGCTGGACTTTGACGGGCACGACGCCCGCTTTGGCGACGCGCTTGAGCCCGGTGAGGCCCGTGCCGAGATGGAACGACTCTTCGCGCAGCATCGGTCCCATGCTCATCGAGAGCGGCCGGAAGCCTGAGTGCGAGAGCATCTGCAGTTGGAATTTGCCGTCGCGATCCATGTAGTTCTGATATGCGTACAGGTCGAGCCAGTGCTTGACCGGATTGTTGAACGCATTGAGCAGGCGCGTGCCCTGGTCCGCGCGCCGCTCGAGCATCTTCTCGGCTTCGATGCGGCCGTCGTTGCCGAAGTGGTTGACGAGCAGATGGCACATCTGGTAGCCGTGGCGCGTCTCCTCGATGAACACGCGGCAGATCGAATACATGTCGTAGTCTGACGGCGCGGTCGCAAGCAGCTTGCGCTGCTGCTCGTTGGAAGCGAACTCCGTGTCGCCCTGATAGATGATCATGTTGAGCACGGCGTCGCGCATGCGCTGGTCGGGGATCTCCATGACCTTATCCCACTTGCGCTGGCCGGCGAACTCGCCGAACTCGATCTCATCGCTCTTCGCCTCGGCATACTTGGCCTCGAGCGTATAGCCGCCGAGCACGCGCTCGAAGACCTCGGGATCGATATCGAGGTCCTTTTGCCAGTGGCGGAAGACTTCCACCCAATCTTCGAACGTCTTGATGCGCGCCATTTCCTAGATCTCTCTTACTGTGTTATAATTCGCACGGTCGGGCAAAATTTGCCACATAGACCGTAAGGATTCAACGGCATGGCCGGGGCCACCCCTCGCGCGCGTCACACGGAATTCCCTGGAATCGCACGGCTGCGGCCGCGTTCGATGCTGTTCACGCTGTACGGCGATTACGCATATCCGCGCGGCGTCGACCTGTGGTTGGGCAGCCTCGTGGCGCTGGGCGCGCGCTTCCATATTTCAGAAGTGGCGGTCCGTTCTGCAGTCGCGCGGCTGTCACGGGACGGCTGGCTTGTCGCGCGGCGTGAAGCCAATCGATCGTACTATGCGCTGACCGAGCGCGGGCGCGCGTTGATCGAGGAGGGGACGGAACGTATCTATCGTCCGCGGCGCGGCGCGTGGAACCGTCGCTGGTGCGTGCTGACCTATGCGATTCCCGAAGCGCAGCGCGCGCGCCGCGACCGTCTGCGCAAGCAACTCGC
>JAFAKE010000069.1 GCA_019235715.1 Vulcanimicrobiota bacterium | reverse complement strand
CGTTCGGCGTCCGCCGCGCGCGCTTTGACGCCCAGCTCAGCGGCGCCCCGGAATCAGGCGAACCGGCGGCGGCGTCGCCGCCGATGACCATCCTCAAGCCGATCGCCGGCCTCGAACCTGGACTTTTCGAGAACTTGTCATCATTCTGCGCGCAGAATTATCCGCAATTCCAGGTCGTCTTCGGGGTGGATCCGGGCGATGCGGCAACCGCGGCGCTGATCGAGGACGTCGCGCGTGCGCATCCTGTCGTGCCCGTCGCACGCGCTGCCGGCGCAGCGAGCGCCGCGAACCTGAAGGTTGCGCGGCTGCTCACCATGCTGCCGCTGGCAACCCATGACATCCTCGTTATTTCTGACGCAGACACCCACGTGGATCGCGACTACCTGCGCGCCTTGGCGCGTGCGTTCCCAGACGAGAGCGTAGGCGCCGCAACGTGTCTCTATCGCGGCGCAGGACGGGGTGGGATGGCGGCGGCGCTGGGCGCGATGATGATCGACGAGCAATTCATGCCGTCGGTGTTGGTCGCAGCGCTCGGCGGCGTTCACTTCACGCTCGGCGCGACGATGGCGGTGCGGCGCCGCGCGCTTGAGGCGATCGGCGGCTTTGAAGCCCTTGCGCCATACCTCGCAGACGATCAGAAGCTCGGCGAATTCGTCGGCGCCAAAGGCTTTCGCATCGCCCTTGCGCCGCATGTCGTCGAACACCGCGCTGACGAACCAAACATGCGCGCCTTGTGGGAGCACGAATTGAGGTGGGCGCGTACGAATCGAAGCGCACGGCCGCTCGGCTACAGCGGATACTTTTTGACATTTGCATGGCCATGGGCGTTGCTGTACGTTGCGCTGGCGGGCACGACGCCGATCGCGCTCGCCCTGCTCGGTGCGGCGCTCGCCCTGCGTGTCGCGCAGCATTATCGCGCACGAAGCGCGTTGGCGGCACGCTCGCCAGACATGCTGTGGCTCTTTCCCGTCCGCGATCTTCTCGGTCTTGCGGTTTGGGCAGCCAGCTGGTTCGGCACGAGCGTGCGCTGGCGCGGCCGGGCCCTGCGCATCGACTCGCAGGGCCGCATCGTCGCCGGCGAGTAGCAGCCGAGTATGGAAGCGCGCTCTGCATATTCTTGCAAGGTTTTCATTGCGCTCGCGACCGCGGCCGTCGTGCTCGCGCTTAGCGCGTGCAGCAAGCTGGGCGAAAGCGTCAATCGCACCAATGCCAACGCCGGTCATCCCGGCGTGCTGCGCACGGGCGAAATCCTGGAGCCCGCAACCCTCAATCCGGAGCTTTCGACCGATCAGACGACGGTCGATCTCTCGATGTTCTGGGCCGGCTATCTATTCAATTGGAGCGACGACAACCAGTGGGTGCCTGAGCTTGCGACCGAAGTGCCGACGGCGCAGAACGGCGGCATCAGCAAAGACGGCTTGAGCATCACCTATCACCTGCGGCCCGGCGTGAAGTGGCACGACGGCGCACCATACGGTGCGGACGACGTGATTTTCTCATGGCATGCCGTTATGAATCCGAACAACAACGTCGGCTCGCGCACCGGCTACGACATCATCCGCGCGATCGACAAGAAAGACGATCACACGATCGTCGTGCACCTCAAGCAGCCGTACGCGCCGTTCGTCGCGTCGTTCTTCACGATGAGCGCGTCGCCGTATTGCATCTTGCCCAAGCACCTGCTTGGCTCGCTGCCCGACATCAACCGTGCGAGCTTCAACAATCAGCCTGTGGGCACGGGACCGTTCAAAGTCGCGAAGTGGAACAAGGGCAGCCTCATCGAGTTCGTCGCCAATCCGGACTACTGGCGCGGGCCGCCCAAGCTCAAAGCGGTCGAGTACCACGTCATCCCAGATGACGACACGATTCTCACGCAGCTGCGCACGGGCGAGATCGACATGGAATACGCGGCCTCACAGTCGCAGGTGCCAAGCTTACGCGAGATTCCTGGGATGCATGTCGTGCTCAATCCGATCTGCGCGTTCGCGATGCTGGGCTACAATCTGAAGAACCCTATCCTCGCCGACATCCGCGTGCGCCAAGCGCTCGCATACGGCACCGACCGGGGGACCATCATCGAAAAAGCGGCGCACGGCGTTCCCGTGCCTGCCAACAGCGATCAGCCGACGTTTCAATGGGCGTACGAACCGGACGTGATGAAGTTCCCGTACGATCCGGCACGTGCGCGCGCGTTGCTCGATGCCGCCGGCTGGAAGACCGGCGCCGATGGCATCCGCGTCAAGAACGGCAAGCGGCTCGAGCTCGTCGCCGTGGGGACGACCGGATCGGCGATCGATCGGGTCTTGTTCGGCGTGATCCAGCAAGATTGGAAGGCGATCGGCGTCGATCTCGCGGAGAAGCAATATCCGCCGCAGATCGGGTTCGCGAATTACGCGGCCGGCGGCATCATCCAGACCGGGAAGTTCGACGTCGCGTTCTTCTCATGGCTCAACGGCGTCGATCCCGACGACTCGACGTTCACGATGTGCGACCAGTGGCCGCCGGCCGGGCAAAACGTGTACCACTATTGCAATCCCAAGCTGGACGCCGCCGAACGCATCGCATTGTCCGTGTATCCGCAGATGGAGCGCAAGAAGCAATACGCAGTGATCCAACGGCTGCTCGCGCAGGATCAGCCCTTTTTGGTCATCTGGTTCAACCGCCGTGTCAACGTCGTGAGCGACCGCATCCAGGGTTTTAAGCCTTCGCACGTGGTCACCGAATTCTGGAACACCTGGGAGTGGTCGATCTAGAACCTTCCTTATAATAGGCTGGGAAAACGGGCACCCCCGCTCCGGGGGCCCGGGGCGCCGGGGAATAAGGTCAGCACATGCCGCCTCTCCGGGTGCTCATGCTTCGCACCGCCGCCGTCGTGGGGGCGGCCGCCCTAATCCTCGCGGCGATGCTCGCCTTTGTTGGTCCGCGCTCGGCGCTGGCCCGTTTCACGCTCGGCGCCTTCTTGTTGACGCACGGCATGCACCTGAACGGCGGCGATCTGCGCGTGGGTAACGCTCGCATCACCGCTGACGAACTGCGCATCGACGACGACTACGGCCGCGTCCTCACGGTCGCGCATCTCGCGATCGATTATGATTGGCGGGGCCTGGTCGGCCGTTCGGACCGCCGCTACGGTTTGCGCGCCATCGCCGTCGATGGGCCGCAGCTGCGCGTCGTCGTGCTGCCGGACGGCTCGACGAACCTATCGTCGTTTCTGCCGTCCGCCGGGGCGCAGCCATCGAGCCCTCGCGGTGCGCCGGCGGCCGCGCCGCTTGCGTACCAGCTCGACGTGCGCATCCGCGACGGCCGGCTCGATGTCGAGAATCCGAGCGCAGTCGGCGCACCGGGCCGCGCATTCGCGATCACGTCGATACAGGCGCGTGCTGCACTGCACAACGGCATCGGCACGGGGACGGTGAGCGCGCTATATTCGGCGCAAGGCTCTACCACGCACGTGCGCGGTGTTCTCTTGGAAAACGACGCCGTCGGCTTCGCGCAACTGCAACTGCGCGCACCGAACGTCGCACTCGCGCCGCCGCTCGACGCATTCGTCTCAACGCCTCTGTTCATCGCGCAACGCGGTATCGCCGACGCCGTCGTCACGATGTACGATGCCGGGTACGGGAGCAGCGGGCCGAACTGGAACATCAGCGCGGTCGCCCAAGTCCGCGATGGACGCATCCACGTCGTGCCGCTCGATGTGCCGCTGCGCGACATCCGTGGCGCACTGACATTATCCGCAGGCTATTTGGGATTTGGTGCGTTGCGCGGACAAGCTGCAGGCCTGCCGATCCTCGCGCGGGGCAGCATCCGCCTCATGCCTAGCGTGCGGCTTGCGTTCAGCGCTGACACGAGCGGAGATCTGCGAGTCGCGCGCCGGCTCTTCTCGTTCAGCCGCGCTCAGGCGATGGATGGCCCGTTCGCCGCACAGGTGCGCATCGACGGTCTGCTCGCGGACGTGCACGTCGCGGGGCGCATCACGACGGGAACGCAGATACGCGTGGCGGGCGCTCCGCTGCGCGCCGCACGCGCGCTCTTCTACTATCAGAACGATCACATGGCGCTGCCCGCGCTCAGCGCGCAGTACGACGGCGGACGCATCGCCGGCGACGGCGACGTGCGTATCCCGGCACAAGGCGAAGAACCGCAGTTCCAAGCGGTGATGACCGGCAGCGTGCCTGTGGCCGGCGTGCCGTTCGTCACGAACCTCAACCGCGGCGGCACCGTGCAACTGCTCGCCGCAGTCGACGGACCGCCGAGCGCCGCACAACTGGCGGTGTTCGCGCGCACCCTCGGGGGCAACGGCGCACGCGCGACGATTGCCCTCGGCGGCAGCACGAATGCGTCGCTCGCCGGCGCGCTCGCGCTTGCGTGGCCGCGCGGCGATCTGGCGCTGCAAGCCGGATACGATCGCACCGATCCATCAAACCCTGGGCTCTTGTTTGCGTTGAGCGCGATACATGCCCCATTGCGCGTCTTCCGCGGCGCGGCCGGATTGCCGGGGTTGATTTCGCCCGTCGCGCTGCCCGATCTCAGCGCACTGATCGACGGGTCTATAGTGGCAGGCGCTTCGAGTGGAGCGCAAACAGCCGGAAAAGTGCTGACCGCGTCAGACTTGCAAACCGGCGCAGATCTGCACGCGCGCAACATCGCGCTCAACGGCGCGCGCATCGGCGATCTCGCGGTGCGCGCACACGGCAGCGGCGACCAAGTGACGCTTGATGCCTTGACCGTCGCTGGCCGCGCCGTCGCCGCGCGCGCCAGCGGCCGTGCGCGCATCGATCCGTCGACATTAGCACCAGCCGCGATCGTGCAAGGAATAGCAGACGTGGATTTGGGCGCGTTCGCCGCCGCCAATGCGCCGATCCGTGGACAGCTGCGCGGCGCGTTCGCCGCCGCATTGTCGGCCAGCGGATGGGCGGCGACCATCGCCTCGCGCGGCGGCGACGCGCGCATCGCAGGCACGCAGCTGCGCGACGCCACGCTCGATGCTACCGCAACCCGTAACGGCCCCACTCGCTTCACACTGCTCGCAAACGCGCTCGGCGGAACGATCGGGGCGTTCGGATCCACGTCGGACGCCAGCGTGTTCGGCAGTGGCATCGATGTCGGCGCGCTTGCGCCCCCAGGCACGCCGCTGAGAGCCGGGGCCGGCGTCATTCTCGCACACGTCACGCAGGCGGCCGGCGCACCGAACGTCAGCGCATCCGTCGCGATCGCGAACGGGCGGATGGGCGATCTGCCCTTAGCAGGCTCTGCCGACATCGAATACGCGGGCCGCGTCGTGCACGCGATCGGCGATGTCGACCTCGCACAGACGCGCGTTCATCTCAGCGGATCTGCTCGCGATGTCGTGTTGGGCGGATCCCTCGGCGACGCGACGATCGATGTGACGGCTTCCGTGAGAGAAGGCGACCTCGCAACGCTGCTGGCGAGCTATCTGCCCTCGAGCATGCCCGTCACCGGGATATTCGAGGCCGATGCATCGCTGCACGGTAGCGCTGTGGCCCCGCACGTGAGCGGCACATTTGAGAGTCCGGCATCCACGCTGCGCGGCGTGACGCTGGTCGATGCGTCGAGCGCGTTCTCATACGACGCCGGTGCGATCGGGCTCGATAACGGGTCGATCCAACTGGGCAGTTCGCGCCTCGCGTTCTCGGGCAGCTACGGAGGGCAGCACGCACACGTCCAGGCGAGCAGCCCACGCATCGATCTCTCCGACGTCAACGATTTCTTCGCCGGCCGGGATGTGCTCGATGGCATCGGTCCGGCTGCGCTCGCGCTCGATTTGGCACCGGGCAGCACGCACGCGAGCGGTGCGCTCACCTTGCGCGACTCGTCGGCTGAAGGCATCCCGGTCGGCACGGTGTCGGCGTCCTTGGCGGATGCGCGCGGCGCCGATGGCGTGCGCATCGATGCTTCGCAACATTCGCAGCTTGGCGCGAGCACGCTGTCGGGCTACCTGTTGTTCCACGCCCATCGCAACGCGCTTCCCGATCTGCGCACCGCGAGCTACTCAGCAGTCGCAACCGCCTCGCATGTCGATCTTGGACTCATCGCGCGTCTTGCGGGGTTGGAGGACATCGGTGTACGCGGTACGCTGGACGCGCACGGCACGCTGCGCGGCACGTTTTCGCAGCCGGCGGTCGACGTCGCGTTCTCATCGCATGACGCCTACGTGCGCAAGATAGCGTTGCTGCAGACGCGCGGCAGCATACAAGGCGATCTCACGCGCGTCGCGCTGCACAACGGATTCGTCCAGGCGACGTTTGGTGAGGCGAGCGCAGACGCGCAGATCGATCGCGCAGGCAGGCTGCAAGGCACGGCCCGCCTGACGGTCGACGACCTGCGCGGGGCGGCGCAGCTGCTGGCACCGCAGATCGACGTGCGCGGCAGCGCACAGGCGGACGTGCATCTGGGCGGCGACGTGCGCCACCCAGTCGTGAGCACCGCGTTGAGCGCGCGGCCGGGCGAGATTTTCGGCGTCGCGTACGACGATGTCAGCGCGCACGCGACGTTCTCGAAGAACGAGCTCTCGATCGGCGACACGAGTGCGCGCCTCGCGCGCGGACAAGGCACGCTTGCGTTATCGGGCACGCTGCCGGTCGAACTGGCGCCATTCGGCCTGGGTCCGCCGCAACGGCCTGTCGCGATGCGCGCGTCGGCCACTGGCGTGCAGCTCGCCGCATTCGATCCGCTCGTCAAGCAATTCGGCACTATTGCCGGGACCCTCGACGCCGACGCTGTCCTGTCCGGCACTGCGCGCAAGCCGGAGCTGCAAGGCAACGCGCGCGTGCGCCGCGGCGCGATCACGACGCCGTATCAAACGGTGCCGCTGCGCGACATCAGCGCCGACGTCGCGCTTTCCCACGATGCGATCGACCTTGCGGATCTTTCAGGCACCGTCGGCAAAGGTTCGTTCAAAGGCAATGGTCGTGCGTATGTGGTGCCTGCCGTCGGCCTGCGCAAGACGCCGGGCATCGCATACTACGCGAGCCTGCACGCGAACCAGCTTCCGCTCGATGTTCCCGATTGGGTGTCGGGAACCGTCAACGGCGATCTGGGCCTCACGCAATCGGGCGAGACGCCTTTGTTCGCCGGCGACATGACGCTAAGCAACGGAACGATTCCGGTCGCTGCCATCGTGCGCTTAGCGACGACGCTCGGCGATGCCGCACCGCCGCCGACTGCGAACGTTCCCGGGTTGCCGCCGCTGCTGCCCGGACACACCATCGTCTACGGCGGCGGCGTGTATCCGCCGGGCGTCCACGTGTTGACGCCCGCAGCGCTCGCGACACCCGCGCCCTCATTATTCGATTTGCCCTCTCTCAATCTACAGCTCGCAGCAGCGGCGCAAAACGTGCGCGTGCGTGGCGGACCCGTCGATCTTACGACGGATGGGAAGCTCGATGTCGGCGGCAGCGTGCGCGATCCGCTGCTCACCGGGGAATTTGCGAGCAAGCGCGGCACGATCAGCGCGTACGGCGTGACCTTCCGCGTTTACAACGGCGTGCTCACATTCGATCCGGACCAAGGCGTGCTGCCCTCGCTCGATGCGACGGCGGTGACGCTGATCAACGGCGACCGCATCACTCTGGAGGTCTCCGGACGCATCGACAACCTCAACACTGCGATGTCCGACAGCAACGGGCAGACGCCCGAACAGATACTTGCGACGATCGTCGGCGGGTCGACGGTGGGCGCACTCACGAGCGGCACGAGCGGACAGTCGTTCGGCACGAGCGCGCAACGGCTGCTGGGAACCGAACTGACGCAGAACATCTTGTCGCCGTTCTCGTCGGCGCTTGCGCAATCGCTCAACGTCGAAGAGGTCTTCTTCGAGTTCAACGCGCTCGGTCAGATCGTGCTTGAAGTGCGCAAATATGTGACGCCGACGATCGCAGTGCTCTACGGCCAGACGACGACTGAGCCGCTCACGCAATACTGGGGAGGAGCGTACCAGTTGCGCAACAACGGTTCGCTCGAATTCACGACGACGACTGCGCCATCAGGATTTGTGACGTACCAAGCTCGATTGCGTGTGACTTTTCAGTGACGGCGCGCGGGGCGCGCGGGGCAGGAAACCCCGCGAGAACGTCGCAAAACCGGGGGTCGAACAACCTACGCCAACGCGGCCCAGAAATGCTCACGCGGGCGGCGGCAACAATGGGCCGCCGTCCGCTCGGTTGTCTGCCCAACCCAGTGGAGCCGGGCTATTAAGGCCGGCATGATGGCTGGGCACGTGATGAGGAGTCCCCAACTGCTGTCTCTTGTGGTGCGATGTGCGGCCGCGGTGCTCGCCGCAGCCGCGGTCTTGGTGGCGCTGCTCCCGCAGCCGACCCCCGCCGCACCCACACCGATCGTCACCGCGGTCAACATCAAGGGCAACGCGCACGTGCCCACCGACCGCATCGGCGGCGTCATCCGCACGCGGCCCGGAACTCCGCTCGACACGAAACAGATCGCTGCGGATCAAAACGCGATCCTCGGCCTTGGGTATTTCTCCGATGTGAAGACCGATCTGCGCGCGGCGCCCGGCGGCGTCGCCGTGACCTTTATCGTCATCGAGAATCCGGTCGTCACCAAGATCACCTTCGACGGCAACACGCATGTCAGCAGCGACATCCTCACCGCGCTGATGGACACGTCGACCGGCTCGGTGCTCGACACCAACACGCTGCGCGACGACGTCGCCAAGATCAATTCGTATTACGACAAGCTCGGCTACACCGGCACGCGCCACGTGCGCAACATCCACATCGATCCCAACGGCAACCTTCTCATCGACATCAAGGAAGGCGTGACCGTCACGAAGATCGACGTCAGCGGCAACAAGGTGATCAACACGCAGGCGATTCTCGCGGTGATGAAGACCAAGCCGGGCACGACGTTCTCGCAGCAGGTCTTCAGCGACGACCTGCAAGCGGTCCAAAACCTCTATAAAGACCTGGGCTTCTCCGCGATCGTGGACGGCAACGTCGATCCGAACAGCGCGGGCACCGTCGACGTGACGGTATGCGAATCGAAGGTCGGCGCCGTCGAGATCCTGGGCAATTCGAAGACCAAGGACTACGTCATCCGCCGCCTGCTCCTGCTACACCCCGGCGACTTGATCACCGACAACCGTCTGCGGCGCGATTACGACGCGATCAACAACACCCAATTCTTCAAGTCGGTCGATCTGTCGATCAAACCGTTCGGCGACAAGTGCGGCTACGTCACGCTGGTGTGGACGGTACAAGAGCAACGCACCGGCACGGCGAGCGTCGGCCTGAGCTACGGCGGCGGCGGCACGTACGGTCAGGGCCTCTCGGGCAACATCTCGTACACCGAAAGCAACGTCAACGGCACGGGCAACGGCGCATCGATCGCCGCCTCGCGCGGCCAGTACACGTCGAACGTCAACTTCGGCATCACGATCCCGTACTTGCACAAGTTCAAAGCGACATCGCTGGCGGTGAACATCTTCAACAACGTCGTCAGCAACCAGCCGTATCCCGTCTACAAAGAAGCGGGCAACAACCCGTTCTACTCGCTGTCGCCGCCGGGCGGTTCTATCACCGGACCCTTGACCGCGACGCCGGTGCCCGGCACGTCGGCGTCGTGCCAAGCCAGCTCGACGCCATGCTCGGGCATCTTCGCTGACTATTCGTCGCGCCAGTCCGGACTGTCGTTGACCACCGGCCACCCGGTCGCCGACTACACGCGGCTGTATTACGGGCTCGCGGCGACGCGTTTATATCAGGCGTTCACGGCGCAAGGTTTCCCCAACACCCTGCTCGATCAGACGAGCCTCGGCGTGACGACGCCGGGCGGCGCGGTGACCGTCGGCGCCAATCAGCCGGCCTCGACGCTGAACTCGCTGAACGCGAGCCTCGTGCGCGACAATCGCGATGACGTGCAAAATCCCCGCTACGGCGGCGTGACCTCGATCTACGATGAGGTCTCCGGACCGTTCATCGGATCGAATTTCCGCTACGACAAAGGGATTTTTCAGCTGACGCGCTTCTATCCGGTGCGCCGCCACTCGACCTTCGGCTTCAATTTCGTATGGGGTTTCTCAACGGGCGGAACCTCGCTCCCGTACAACGAGCTGTTCAGCCTCAGCGACCAACAGCTGCGCGGCACCAAATACGTCTATTACGGCAATCGCGAGCTGCTCGGGCAGGCCGAGGTGCGGGTACCCGTGACCTCGGATAGAAAACTAGAGGTCGTCTTCTTCGCAGATTCAGGCAGCGCGCCGTACATCCAAGCGGTGCCGGGGGCGACGCCGGCGCCGACCCCGCAGCCGCCGTCGGGCCCGCACGCGCCCGTCGTGCCAGGGCCGCTGCCAAAAGTGACGTATAGACAGTTGCCATATAGTTTTCTGACGGACGCCGGCATCGGCATCCGTTTGACGACCCCGATTCTGCCGCAGCAGATCCGCATCGATCTGGCCACAAGCCAGCAAGGCAGTCATATCTCGTTCGGCTTTGGCCAAGCATTCTAGGAGTACGGATAGGATAATGCACATACGGTACGTCTCGGCGATCGCTTTAGCGGTCGTCGCCGCACTGGCGCTCGCGCCGCAGGCGCTGGCGGTCGACATCAACGACATCGGCTTCGTCGATCAGTCGGCTATCGGCTCGCTGCCCGCGTTCGCGTCGGCGCAAACCCAGTTTCAGCAGTTCCGCGACTCGACGGCGCGCGACTTCCAAAACGCGATCAGGGGCAAAAGCCAGGCCGATCAGCAGCGCATCTACGGCGAGTTCAACCAAAAGCTCGCCGCAAAACAGCACGAGCTTTTCGATCCGCTGCTCAACCGCGCGCAGACGGCGATCGCGCTCGTCGCGGCGCAGAAGAGCTTGGGTGTGGTCGTCGACAAGCAAATCGTCATCTTCGGCGGACAAGACATCACCAAAGACGTGCTCAGCACGATCGGGCAGTCAGGCGTGATCGTGCCGCCGGTCAACACGCCGCCGCCTTCGGAAGTCGGCTACGTCGATCAGACGCAGATCGATCAGCTGCCCAAGGCAAAAGCCGCAGCGCAGACGTTCCAGCAAGCGCGCCAGCAGCTCGGCCAGCAGATGCAGCAGCAGATGGCGGGCAAGAGCCAGGCCGATCAGGCCGCGATCGTCGCGCAGTTCAACGCCAAGCTCAAGGACGAGCAGAAGAAAGACATCCAGCCGCTCAACGATCAGATCGAAAAAGCGGTGTCCGATGTCGCGCGCAAGCATAAGCTGCTGCTGGTCATCGACCAAGCCGATCGCGTGTATGGCGGCACGGACGTGACCGCGGACGTGCTGGCGTCGCCGTCGCTCAAGTAGCCTTGCACGCTCTGCGCCTTGCCGCCATCGCGGCGCTCGTCGTCGCGCTGTGCGCGTGTTCGAAGAACGGAATGCCGCTGGGAAGCCACGGCAATGCGGCCGGCTACATCGACATGGACAAGGTCATCGACGCGCACCCGCTGCACGTGCAGCTCGATCAGCTGCAGGCGCAGATCACGCTGCTCAACGGACAGGCGCAAAACGCGCCGGTGCCGCAGACCGACGCGCAACGGCAAGCGCAAGCGCAGATGGAAGAGCAGTTGGCAGCGGCCGACCAGATCTTCCAAGCGCAGATGATGCAGCGGCGCGCGTACTACGGGCAGCGCGAAGCGGCAGCCATCGCGGCGCTACAGGCGCAGACCTCCGGACAAGCGACCCCGATCGGCACGCAACTCAACGCGCAGGCGCAGAAGATCCAGCAAGACGCGCTCAAGGCGTACGGCGATTATCAGAAACAGCTTTTCACCGCCGACGGCCAGCATCTGCAAGCGGTCGCACGCCAGCTGCAGCAGGAGACCGGGCTGAAGATCGCCGCGCGCCGCGCGCAGCTGGAGAAAAATGAGACCGACTATCAGATCGAGCTGGCGAAGCAATCGCAGACGCAGCGTCTCAATCTCAAGACGACGCTCGAGGACCTGAATCTCTCGCAAGACCAGCGCCAACAGGCGGAAAGCCAGCTGGCCAACATCGAGACGCGCGAAGAAGCGATGATCAACTCGCTCAAGAGCCGCGACAACGCCGATCTCAAAGCGTACGAGGACTCGCTGCAGCGCGACGCCGCCGCGCGCTATAGCGCCGCGCGCATCAGCGCGATGAACGACACCAACGACAAGCTGAAAGCGCGTCAGAAGGAGATGAACGACCAGCTGAAGACACAGCTGGCGGGTCTGGGGACGCAATACCAGCAGCAGGTCGCCAACGCGAACGCGCAGCTTGAGAACAACCCCAAGACGCGCGCGCAGCTCGACAAGATCCATGCGGAGAACCAGGCGCAGTATACGGCTGAATTCTCCAAGGCGCTGGCCACATACCAGCAGACGCGCAAGCAGCTCGTCGCCAAGTACAGCGCGATCGGGCACATGCAGTTCATCGACGACGCCGCGCTGCAGAACGAAGCGCAGCAGCTCAGCGAGCAGCGGCGCGATCTGTATTCGAAGATCATCGACCAGGTGCAGGCGCAGGTCGGCGAGGTCGCGCGCGAGCGCGGCGTCGCCATCGTGTTCACCTCGATCAAAGGCGCCGGCCATGCGGTCGATCTCACCGATCAAGTCATCAAGGCGATCGCGGCGTTGCCGTCGCCGTCGCCCGCTTCATCGTCGCCGGACAGCGCGCCGGCAGCAACGTCCACACCACTACTGGAGCCTTCCGGGAGCAGATCGTGACAGACAGACGCAGACATCATCCGTTCTTCATAGCACTGCCGGCGGCGCTTGCGCTGGCGGCGCTCGCGCTCGGCGGTTGCGCGCAGACGCATTCGCGGATCGCCGTCGTGCGCGTGAGCGAGCTTGAGGCCAACTGGCCCAAGTTCCAGAACTACTACAACCAGTTGCAAGCGAATTACCAAGCGATCTCGCAAAGCAAAGTGAGCCCCGCTGAGAAGCGCAAGGCGCTCGCCCAATTCCAAGACGAGGAGAAGCGCTGGAACGACGAGGTCACTGGCGACGTGCGCTCGGCGGTCACCGACATCGCCAAGCAGCGCAACTATCAGATCGTCGTCACCAAAGAGGGCACGGCGTACGGCGGCGACGACATCACCCGCGACGTCATGAAAGCGCTGCACATCCCAGAACCGTCGCCGTCGCCGAAGTGAGCGGCGGGCGGTGACGTCACCGCGACGGCTCGCCGATCTTGCCGCGCTCGCGGGCGCGACGCTGGCCGGCGACGGCGGCATCGCCGTCGAGCGCGTTTCGTCGGTCGAAGATGCCGCGCCGGGCGCGCTGACCTTCGCCGTCGACGAGAAATGGGTCGCGCGTGCGCTCGCATCGCCGGCATCCGCGGTGATCGTGCCGCGTTCGGCGCACGCGATCGCGCGCGGTGCGAAAACGCTGCTTCTCGCCGATGACGTGCGTGCGGCGCTCGCGGCGATCCTCGCATCGTTCGCGTCTCCGCTTCCGCACGGCGAGTTCACGCATTCCAGCGCGGTCATCGAAGAGGGCGTCACGCGCGGCGCAGACGTCTGGATCGGCGCCGGCGCCTTCGTCGGCAGCGGCGCGCGCCTTGGCGACGGCGCGATCTTGTTGCCGGGCGCATACGTCGGTGCGCGCGCCGCGATCGGCAAGCGCACGCTGCTGCACCCGCGCGCATGCGTGCTCGACGATTGCGTCGTCGGCGACGATTGCATCTTGCACGCGAATTGCGTGATCGGCGCCGATGGCTTCGGTTTCGTGCGCGTCGGACGCGAGCAGATCAAGATCCCGCAACTGGGCAACGTCGTCGTCGGCGACCGCGTCGAGATCGGCGCGTGTTCGGCGATCGACCGCGCGGTGACCGGATCGACGACGATAGGATCCGGCACCAAGATCGACAACCTCGTGCAGGTCGGGCACAACTGCAGCATCGGTGCGGACAGCACGCTGTGCGCGCAAGTGGGCATCGCCGGTTCGACCGACGTCGGCGCAATCGTCACGCTCGCCGGACAAGTCGGCGTCAACGGCCACATCAAGATCGGCGACATGACGATCGCCGGCGGACAGACCGGAATCACATCAGACCTGCCGCCGAATTCGAAAGTGTGGGGAACGCCTGCGCTGCCCATCCGCGAAGAGATGGCGCAGAAGGTCATGTTCCGAAAACTGCCTAAACTGTTCGAACAAGTGCGCGACCTCATGGACGCAGTGGCGGAACTGCGCAAGCGCCGCTAGCAGCATGTGCCGTCGTGAACGCCGCTAGACAGCACACGCTCGCGCGCGAATTCACGTTGCGCGGCGTCGGACTTCATACCGGAAATCGCTGCGCCGCGACCATCGCTCCGGCACCGGCAGATGCCGGTTTTTCATTTCAGGTGGCCGGCGCCACGATTCCGGCAACGCCCGATGCCGTGCGCTCGACCACGCGCTGCACGACGCTTGCCGGTCCGAGCGGGGTCGTCAACACCGTGGAGCACGTGCTCGCGGCGTTGAGCGGCATGGGCGTCGACAACGCGGCGATCGCCGTCGAGGGCGACGAGATCCCCATACTCGACGGCAGCGCGTTGCCATTCGCGCAAGAGATCAAAAAGGCGGGTCTGCGCGAGCAAGCGCAGGAGCGCCGCTATCTCGAGGTGCGCGAGCCGGCGTGGTTTGAAGAAGACGGCAAGCTGCTCGCCGTCTTGCCTGCAGACGAATTCTCGATCAGCTTCTTCGTGGCGTTTCCCGAACCGGTCGGACATCAGTTCTTGGCCACGCCGCCGATCGCGCCGGATTATTTTCTGCACGAGATCGCGCCGAATCGCACGTTCGGTTTTCGTCACGAAGTCGAAGCGCTCGCGGCGCAAGGCCTTGCGCGCGGCGGCTCGCTCGACAACGCCGTCGTCATCGACACCGACGGCTACATGGGTCCGCTACGCTTCCCCGACGAGATCGTGCGCCACAAAGCGCTCGATCTGATCGGCGATTTTGCGCTCATCGGCATGCCGCTGCGCGCGCGCGTCGTCGCCGTGAAGTCAGGTCACGCGCTGCACGTCGCCGCCGCGCGCGCATTGCGCGAGCTGCTGGCGCCTGCGAACTAGACGGAGTCCCGCAATGGCCGACATAGACATCCGGCGCATCATGGAGACATTGCCCCATCGCTATCCGATGCTGCTGCTCGACCGCATCACCGAGCTCGAGCCGCTCAAGCGCGCCGCCGGTTTCAAAAACGTCACCTTCAACGAGCCGTTCTTCCAAGGCCATTTTCCGAACAACCCGGTGATGCCGGGCATCTTCATCATCGAAGCGATGGCGCAGCTGGGCGGCACGGTGATCCTCGAGCCCAAGGCGGCGACGACCAGCGTGCCTTACCTCGCCGGCGTTGACAAAGTGCGTTTCCGCCGTCCGGTGCTGCCCGGAGACCGCTTGATGATGAACGTCCACACCGAATGGCTGCGCAAGACGTATGGCTGCCTGCATGCGGAATCGCACGTCGACGGCAGCCTGGTCTGCACCGCGCAACTGATGTTCTCCGTCGTGACCGACACGCGCCTATTCCAGCTCGACGCGACCATCCTCGACATGTAAGGCCATGATCAGCAAACCCGGCGATAACGTCAGCATCCACACGCTCAACGTCCACGCGACCGCGGTCGTGCACCCCGGCGCGAAAATCGGACGCGATGTCGAGATCGGCCCCTATTGCCTCGTCGGTAAGGACGTGGTGATCGGCGACGGCACGAAGCTGCTCGCCAGCGTCGTCGTGCAAGGACACACGACCATCGGCAAAGAGAACATCATCTATCCGTTCGCCGTCATCGGCGGCACCTCGCAGGACAAGAAGTTCCGCGGCGAGATCTCATACGTCAGCATCGGCGATCGCAATCAGATCCGCGAATACGTCACCGTCAACCGCGGCACGGACGCCGGTTCCTCGACGACGATCGGCTCCGACTGCCACTTGCTCGCCTACGTGCACATCGCGCACGACTGCCACATCGGCGACGGCGTCGTGATGTCGAATTTGACGCAGCTGGCCGGGCACTGCATCGTCGGCGAAGGCGCGAACATCTCGGGTATGGTGGGCGTGCATCAATTCGTGCGCATCGGCCGGCTCGCGTTCATCGGCGGGCGCAGTAAGATCCTCAAGGATTGCCCGCCATTCATGCTCGTCGAAGGCAACCCCGCGTGGGTACGCGGACTCAACCGAGTTGGGCTCAAACGCCAAGGCGTTTCGGCGCAAGCGCAAAGCGAGCTCAAAGAAGCGTATCGCACGATCTACATGGGTGCGGAGACGCTATCGGGCGCGATCGAGCGCTTGCGCGCGCGCATGACGACCGACGAAGGCAAAGAGCTCGTCGCGTTCTTCCAAAACGGCTCGCAGCGCGGCTTCACGACGCAGCCTGTCAGGCGCGGCAAAGCGCCGGCCGTCGTCGAAGAAGAATCGGGATTCGACTAAAGGCGGCGCCGCTGACGCCGGACATCTTCATGAGCGCAGGCGAAGCCTCGGGCGATCTCGAGGCGGCGCTTTTGTTGAACCAGCTGCGCGCGTTGCGCCCGCAGACCGCGTGCGCGGCGATCGGTGGCGAACGTCTGCGCGCCGCAGGCGCACGCTTGACCGCGGATTCAAGCGATTGGGCCAGCATCGGACCGGTGTCGGCGTTTGCGAAGATCCCGAAGCTCTACATCATCATGCGTCAGCACGATGCGATGCTGCGCCGGAATCCGCCGCGCGTCGTCCTACCCGTCGATTTCGGCGCCTTCAACCTGCGCCTCGTGCAGCAGATGCGGCACAGCGGGTATCGCGGCACCATCATCTACTATTTTCCGCCGGGCGCGTGGCTGGACAGCGAACCGCAAGCGCGTGCCGTCGCAAGCGGTGCGATTCCGCTCACGGGGTTCGCACGGCAGCGCGATTTCTACGCGCGCCTCGGCTTGCGCTGCGAATATTTCGGACATCCGCTCGTCTCGGCGATCGCGCCGCGCGCCGCGCAAGAAACGGCGTGGCCGGCACAGCTGAACGCGGCGACGGGCGGCGGTCCGCGCATCGTCGTGTTTCCCGGCAGCCGCGCGGAGGAGATCGATAACTTCGGAGCGCGCGTGGCCGCCGCCGCGGCGCTGCTTTCCGCGCGCGAACAGGCGACGTTCGTCATCGCATCCGCATCGGCGCCGCGCGCGCGCCAAATCGCGCGCATGTGGCCGCGCGCAAGCGGCGGCATGCAGCCCGTCCTCGTGCAAGGCGCGCAGTTGGACGCCGCGCTGCGGGCGGCGGACGCGGTCTGGACAGCGTCGGGCACCGCGGTGCTGGAGAACGCACTGCGCGAGATCCCACAGGTCGCGTTCTACGCGATCACGCCGACGCAGCTGCGCATCGCGCAGCGGCGCATCCCGCAGTTCGTGCGCGGACCGCTCACGCTGCCCAACCTTTTGCTCGGCCGCGTCATCGTGCCCGAGCTGCTGCAGGACGCGTTGACGCCCGACGCGCTCGCGCTTGCGACGACGAAATTGCTTTCCGACGATGCCGCGCGCCGCGCGCAGCTCGCCGGTTATCGCGAGCTGCGCGCATCGCTCGGTCCGCCCGACACGCTGGCGCGCATCGCGCGCTTCGTCGCCGACGCGATGGAGTCCGGACACGCCGCATGAGCCGCACGCTCGTCATCTACCACACTTCGGACGTGCACGGGCGGCTGGGGTTCGGCAAGAAGCTGGCCGCGATCGTCGAGCCCGACGCGCTGCTCGTCGATTGCGGCGACAGCCTTACGGGTTCGTCAACCGTTTACCGCCGCGTCGAACCGGTCGTCGCCGAGTTCGCTGCGGCGCCCTATCGCGCACAAGCCGTCGGCAATCGCGAATTCCACTACGTGCATGCGTGGTTTGCGGCGCGCGCACGCGCGTTGCCGATGCCGCTGATCTGCTCCAACCTGCTCGACCTGCGCGAGCGCGATGCGCCCTACCGGCGTTCGCTCATCGTGCAGGCCGGCGGCATGCGCGTGCGCCTGCTCGCCTTGCTTGCACCGCAATACCGTACCGGCAGCGGGTGGGAATTCGTCTTCGGCTGGCGTTTCTTGTCGGTGCGGGCAGCGATGGACGAGATGCTCGCCGCCCTTGAGCCTGCCGACGCGACCATCGTGCTCTCGCACCTGGGGCTGGACGCCGACCGCGAGCTCGCAAACGCCTATCCGTCGTTGAGCGCGATCATCGGCGGCCACAGCCATCACACGCTCGAGCGGCCCGAGATCGTCTCGGGCGTGCCGATCGTTCACGCCGGCGCGTACGCCATGAACGCCGGCCGTCTGGAGCTCGACCTGAGCGGAGCGCGCGCGCAGGTCGCGTCGTTCCGCCTGATCCCGCTGTTGGCATGAGCGGCATCCTGCTGGTCAGCAACGGCTACGGCGAAGCGGCGATCGCGGGTTACATCGCGCACGCGCTGCGCGCGCGCGACGCGACGGCGCAGGTCGATCATTTCCCGCTCGTCGGCCGCGATAGCAACGGCGTCGGGCCGCAGGCGGACATGCCGAGCGGAGGCCTCATCGCATACTGGAATGCCGGCAACATCGCGCGCGACGTGCGCGCGGGATTGGTCGGGCTGACCCTGCGGCAATTCGCGTTCCTGCGCGCACAACGCGGGCGCGACGCCGTCGTGGCGGTCGGCGACATCTACTGCCTCGCCTCGGCGCTGACGTTCGCGCGCCGGCCGACGATCTTCGTCGCCACTGCGAAGTCGGAATACGTCTCCGGCCATTCGGCGTTCGAAGCCGCCATCGCGCGGCGCGCCGCGCTTGTGTTCGCGCGCGATGACGCGACCGCGCGCGCGCTCGCCGCACGCGGAGTACGCGCGCGCTACGCGGGCAATCTCATGATGGACGGCGTCGCGCCCGGCGCAGCAAACCTCCAGGCGCGCTCTGACGCCTTGCGCGTCGCCGTGCTGCCCGGCAGCCGCGCAGATGCTCCTGCGAATGCGGCGGCGGCGGTGCGGCGGCTTGCGCTGCTCGCGGATGCCGTCAGCGCGCAAGACGTACAAGCGTTTATCTCTGTCGCGCCGGGCGCACAGCGGGCGCCGCTGATCGCCGCCGTCGAGCGCGCCGCCGGCGCGCAGCTGGAGCCGCGTGCCGCTCCGCCAGGTGTCATCGCGCAGGCGCGGCGAGCCCGTCTTGAAATCGACGTCGTCGCCGGTGCGTTCGGCGACATTTTGGCTTCGAGCACGATCGCATTCGGACAAGCCGGAACGGCCAACGAGCAAGCGGCGGGCTCGGGATTGCCGGTGATCGCAAGCGGCACGCCCGGACGAGTCGGTTGGTATCGCATGCGCCAGCAGCGCTTGCTCGGCGATGCGTTGTTGGTGCTGCCCGACGACGATCGCGCATTCGTAGCAGGCGTCGTGCGGCTGCTCGCCGATCCGGCGCGCATGCAGGCGATGGCGCAGGCTGGACGTTCGCGCATGGGAGCAGCGGGCGCGAGCGATGCGGTTGCGGAGGCCGTGCTCGCGTTAGCGTCGCACAAGTCAGGATGACTGAGGTGCGCGCGGCCGGCGGACCGGATGACTCGGCGGCCCCACCGGCGTCACAGCCGATCGGCCAAGCAGCCGAACTTGCGCTGCCATTCACGCTGTTCGCGCTAATGCCGGCGCTGCCGTTGCTGGTCTTGCTCGCCGACGTACTGCCGCGCGGCGTCGCGATCGGAGGAAAAGGCTACGCCCTGGGACTCTTCGCCGTCACCGCCGCGGCGACGCTGGCGTCATTGGTCGCACTCGTGATGCGCCGCGGCGTGCGCGCCCTGATCGAACCTCCGCTATCGTGGCCATTGCTCGCCATGATCGCGACCGCGCTTCTCGCCGGCGCGATCGGCGTTTCGTTCCGCGCAAGCCTCTTCGAAGTGCTGAGCCTGGCCGGCAACTTCGTCGCATTCGTCGCACTTATCTGGAACGCGCCTGACGCGCGCATACGGCGCGCGCTGCTGACCTGCTACTTCGTCGCGGGCATCATCGCGTCGATCTTCGGCATCGCCCTGACGCTGACGCGTCATCCGCCCGAGATGTTCGCGTACCAACACGGCCGCGCAGCCGGCACATTCCTGCAGCCGAACGAGTTCGGCGGATACTTGTTGTTCTTCATCGCGCTCGGCCTTGCGCAGGCGGCGGCGCCCCCGCTCTTGCGCCGGCTCGGCGCTGCAGCGGCGATCATCGGTGTCGTCGCCTTAGCGCTGTCGGTCTCGCGCGCCGCGTGGTTGGGCCTGCTCATCGGTCTCCCCGCGCTGATCTGGCGTTTCGGGCGCACGGCGAAAATCGCGTTTGCGATCGCCGCGATCGCGGCGCTCGTGCTGGGCACGACGACGTTCCGCGACGTCGCGCACGATCCAAGCGAGAACCCGTCGCGCATCGCGGTGTGGCAGGGCGCATTGCGCATGGCTTCGCGCTTCGCGCTGACCGGCGTCGGGCCGCTCGGTTTCTCAAAGGTCTATCCGGCGCTCAAGCAGCCCGACGCGGCCGTCGATGAAGTGCACGCCCACGACCTGCCGCTCAACGTGCTCGTCGAAAACGGCGTGCTCGGCCTCGCCGCTTTCATTTGGGTCGTCGTTGCAGGCGTCGCGCAAGCGCGGCGCACGAGCGCGAGCATCCCGCCGGACGACCGCGAGCGCGTGTTGTTGTTCTACGCGCTCGTCGCGGCGTTCATCGCGTCCGCGCTGCAAGCCGCGATCGACGTCGTCACGACGTTCGTGTTCCTCCTCTGGTGGCCGATGATGGCGCTCATGTTCTCGCTCGCCGGCGCGCCCGCGACGCGACCAGCGTCAGCGCGTGCGAATGCGCGCGCGCCGGCTGCCATGCTGGCGACGTGCGTGCTGCTGCTCGCCGGGTGTGCGAGTAGAGCGACATCGGTCGCAGCCACGCCGACGCCGACGCCGGCGCCGCCGCAGCCGCCATATTACATCGTCGCGAATTCGCAAGACGGCAAACCGGTCGAGCTCAAGGAGATCCATAACGGCCAGCTGGAGTACTTGCTGCGCGCGGCGCAGATCGAATACGCGACGGCCGAATCCAAGGGCACGTTGAGCAGCGTGGCGTTGAGCTTCTATAAAGGAAGGACCCTGCGCTTATGGGTAACGGCCCCGTCAGCGGAAGTCCGCCCCAATGATCGCAATGTTTCGCTCAGCGGCGGCGTGCGGGCGGCGGGCTCCAACGGCGCATCCATGGTCGCCCGCTCCATGGAGTATGACGGCAACCGCCACGTCATCGTGGCGCAAGGCGCCGTGCACGCCCAGGACGATCGCGGAAATTCCATCGACGGTGACCGCGCAGAGGCCGACCTCGACCTGCAGCGCGTGCGCGTGTGGGGACCTAACGGCTCGCAGACCATGACGTTCGGAAAGTAAGGGGATTTGGCAGCGACAGGCACGCCGATCGAGATCGATGTCGAGGGATTGACCAAGACCTATGGGCCGCGTACGGTCGTCGACCACGTAAGCTTGAACGTGCGCGCTTCCGAAGTCGTCGGTCTGCTCGGTCCTAACGGCGCGGGCAAGACGACGACCTTCTACATGGTCGTCGGTCTCGTGCGCCCGAATGACGGGCACGTGTTGCTGCGCACCGACACCGGTGGCAGCGTCGACATCACGCATCAGCCGATGCACCTGCGCGCGCGCGAAGGCCTTGGGTATCTCGCCCAGGAGTCGTCGGTGTTCCGCCGCCTCTCGATCGAAGACAACATCCGCCTGATCTGGGAACAGCGCGGGGTGCCGCGCCACGAACAAGATCAGCGGCTGCCCGATCTGCTCGCCGAGTTCGGGCTTGAAACCCTCGCGCAGGCGCGCACGGAAACGCTCTCCGGAGGGGAGCGCCGCCGCGTCGAGATCGCACGCGCGTTGGCGACCGATCCCGCCTTCTTGCTGCTCGACGAGCCGTTCACCGGCATCGATCCGATCGCCGTCGCCGACATCCAAGAGATCATCCGCCTGCTCAAGGCCAAAGGGCTGGGCGTGCTCATCACCGACCACTCGGTGCGCGAGACGCTGGCGATCGTCGACCGCGCGTACATCCTGAATCGTGGACGCATCGAGGTGTCGGGCAGCGCCCAAGACGTCGCCGAGTCTCCGACCGCGCGCAAGTTCTATCTCGGAGAGAGCTTTCGTCTGTGAGCCGGCTCGACCGGTACATGATCAGCGAGCTCGGCGGCCCGTTCTTGTTCGGGCTGGCCGCGTTCACGCTGCTGTTCGTGGCGGGCGAGCTGCTCAACGTCGCGCGCTTAGTGTCAGAAGAGCACGCAAGTCTGCTGGCCGCCGCGAAATACTTCATCTATACGCTGCCGCAGACGCTCGTGCTGACGTTCCCGATGTCGATGCTGCTCGCGGTGCTGCTCGCGATGAGCCGGCTGTCGGGCGATTCGGAGATCACCGGCATTCGCGCGGGCGGCGTCAGCCTGTACCGCATCGCCGCGCCGATCGCGGCCGTTGGTTTGCTCGCCTCGCTCGTCGGACTCGGTTTTCAAGAGTTCGTCGTGCCCGGCGCGACCGCGCGCGCCAACGAGATCCTGCAAAGCGAGATCCAATCCGGCAACGTGAACATCTTGTCGAATGAGGTCGTGCGCACCGGGCTGCCCAACGGGGACGCGCAGGTGACCTATGCGGCTGGCTTTGACACGACCACGCAATCGCTCGAAGAGATCGCGGTGCAGGTCTATCGCGGCGACACGCTGATGTCGCTGCTCGTCGCGCCGCGCGCGCGCTACCAGCACTCGACGTGGGTGCTGACCGATGCGATCTCGTACCGCCTGGCGCCCGTGTGCTGCACGGTCGGCAACCTGCCGCTCACCAGCGTGAACATCGGCGCGAGCCCGACCGATCTCATCGAGCTATCGAAACGGCCCGAAGATCTGAGCCGCATCCAATTGCGGCCGCTGCTGCGCTCGGCCAAACAGTCCGGCGATCGCTCGCGCTATGCGCTACTGCTCGTCACCTACGATAGCAAGCTCGCGCGTCCGTTCGCGACCTTGGTCTTCACGCTGCTCGCGATCCCGCTCGGCATCCGCCGTCAGCGCTCGACGTCCGGCGCGGGCTTCGGCATCAGCATCGCGATCGTGTTCGCGTTCTATGTGGTGACGACGATCTGTCTCGCGATCGGGCGCACGAACCCGGGCCTGAGCTTAGTGATGGCATGGCTGCCCAACATCGTGTTCGGCGCGATCGGCATCTGGCTGCTGCAACTGGCGGCGAAGGTCTAGACGCGCAGATGACGGCCGTTCTGCTGGCGTTCGACATCCGGCCCGTCATCACGGTCGCGGCCATCGTCGTGCTCGCCGGCCTGATCGCGTTCGTCGGCGACCGCGTCGGCCATCAGGTCGGACGTCGGCGCATGACCCTGTTCGGACTGCGCCCGCGCTACACGAGCACGATCTTCGCGGTCGGCTTCGGCATGATCATCGCGCTGTTCGCGGTCGCCTTCGTCGCGCTGGTCAACATCGAGGCGCGCCAAGCGCTCTTCTCGATCAACACCCTGCGCGACGAGATCAAGACGCTGACGGCGCAGCGCGATCAGCTGCTGCTTTTCGTGCGCGAGGCGCCGCTCGTCTTCCGCAACGGCGAGCCGATCTCGCGTCCGGTGATCATCGACACCAACGACGACGTCGCGACGATCGAGAACAACCTCACCGCCCTGTTCCGCGTCGTCGCCGAGCATTACAGCCACATCCCCGACGTGCAGCCGTATCCCCAGGAGCTGACGCCGGCCGCACACGCGAAGATCGCCGCCCTCGCGCGTCAGATAAAGACGTTCGCACCGGATGACGCGATCGTCGTGCCGGTCGCGGGCGAAAATATCTTCCGCCACGGCGCGATGTCGATCTCGTTCGACGTGTTCAGGGACTCGATGATCTATCGCAAGGGTGAGATCATCGCGGCGGTTCCGGTGACTGACGGAAGCAATCTGCAGGCGTCGAGCGCGGCGCTCGAGCAGCTGCGCATCGCGATCACTGACAACGCGGTGTCGCACGGCATGCCGCCGACGATCGCCGACTCGCCGGAAGCCAGCGTCGATGCGTTCGACAATGCGTACCGGCAGCTGACGCACATCCATGGAGCGGCGGTCATGCGCGCGATCGCGGCCGCAGACATCAAAGCGAGCGGGCCGCTGACGACGGAGCTGCGCGTCGCGCCGGCGCGCTAACGCAGTGACGCAGCCGGCACGTTTCATCGGCATCGATCCGGGGCGCAGCAAATGCGGCGTCGCCGTCGTCGACGAGAACGGCCAACGCTACGGCCTTGAGGTCGTGCCCACCGCGAACCTCGCGACGACGTTGACGGACTATGCGCAGGGCGGCGCGATCGCCGGCATTTGCGTCGGCGATGCGACGACATCGGATGCGGCCGTGAGCATCTGCAAGACGGCCTTGCCCGGCGTGCCGATCGCCATTGTGGACGAACGGCACACGACATTGGAAGCGCGCGCGCGCTATTATAAAGATAATCCTCCGCGCGGGCTCGCGCGGCTCATACCCCGTGGGCTCTTGGTGCCGAAACAGCCGCTCGATGGTTATGCTGCGATGCTCATCGTCGAGCGATTTCTCAGCCGAAAAACGGCATGATTTTTGGTCCCACCCCTCGGGAAAGAACCGCTTTCCGGCAAGCGGGCATAAGTGAAGGAATGGGCATTTAGGGCGCCCAACCAGGCCGAGCAGGTTGCCGGTCGACGCTTCGCCTTTGTCCTCATGGGCGATACGGCGCCGGGTATTTGTGCCGCCGTCTATGCATTGCTGGCCGGCGGTTTCGGGACCATCGGAACTGGATTCGCTTTGCAGGGAACGAAGATTCTGCGCGCGTCAAGGTTCGAAACGGCCCCCGACGTCTGTGCCTCGTTAAGGAGGACCGCTTTGAAGAGATTCGCCTACCTCGCGGTAAGCGCGTTCGTCGCAGTTTCTCTCTTCGGCATCCGGCCGGCTGCAGCGACGCCGTTCAACGACGTTCCGGCGAATAGCTGGGCGGCCGACTACATCCAAACGCTCGCCGCGGACGGAATTTTGGCGGGCTATCCAAACGGCAAATTCCTCGGCAACCGGCCGATGACGCGCAACGAAGTTGCGGTCGCGTTGGCACGCGCGATCGCGAAAGTCGAAGCGGAGGGCGGCGCGAGCAAAGCCGATCTGCAAAAACTTGCGCGACTCATGGACGCGTATAAAGACGAACTCGACGGCATGGGCGTGCGCGTCACGCAGATCGAGGACAAACTCGCCGCGCTCGACAAGGCGACCAAATTCGCGCAAGGCTTCGCGGTGCACGGCACGTTGTGGTCCGCGTATTCGCAGCGCGAGCAGATCCAAAACCCGACGGTGCTCGTCGGCGCGCCCTCCTGCGCGACCACGACGCCGCTGCCGGCGAATGCGTGCTTCGCGCGTTCCGACCCGGTGTTCAACTTCACCGACCAGTTCATCGAGACCGATCAGAGCAATGACCCGTACTACGGCCGCGTCGGCCCCGGCATTCTGCTCCCGCGCGCACAGTGGGAATTCACGCCGTCATACGCGGTCAATCAGAACCTGATCATCTCGCTGCCGATCAACATCGTCGACTACTACAGCGGCGGTTACCGGCAGCAGCAGACCGGCGTGGGCATCAACCCGACGCTGGAAGTCAACGTGCCCAACATGAACGGCGTGACGGGCCTGAACATCCGCATCGGCCAGCTCAACAACATCAAGGGCTCGCTGACCGGCTTGACCTATAGCCCCGCCGACAACTTCCATATCAATTACACCGACCCGTTCCGGCCGTATCCGAACGGCGTCGACGTCACCGCGACCATCGAGAAGTATCTCGACGTCCAGGCTTTCGGCACGCGGCTCGACCCGGTCGGCGTTTTGACGAACCTGCCGACGTTCGCGCCGAACACCGGCTGGATCCAGTCGAACACGTATCTCGGCCCGTACTACTTCCAACAGACGACGAACAGCTATCCGTCGGCGCCGACGACCGACACGTTCACGTCGGGCACCGGCACGCTCACCTCGGTCACGCTGAGCGCGCTCGCCCAGCCGGGCACGGTATTCGTCTCGTATTACATGGGTCCGCCGACGTGCTTCGCGGGCTGCTTCTTCACCGGGCCGAACCAGACCGGTGAGCCGGCCTTCAACTACGTGCAGACGCCGAACATGGTCGTGTTCACGAGCCCCTCGCCGCTGCCGGCGGGCGCCACCGTCGCGATCACGTATCAGTCGTACAGCGTGGCGAACAACACGTTCCCGCAGCGCTATGACGTCGGCGGCCGCGCCGTCTACCGCATCCCCGGCATCCCGAGCGCACAAGTCGGCTTCACCGTGAACCGGCTGTTCGATCTGCGCGGCGACAGTTTCGCGGCCGGGAACACGATCTACGAGCAGACCGCGTCGGTGCCCAACACGATCGTCAGCGACACGGTCTTCGGACTCGACTTCGTCTTGCCGCTCGCGCGCGCGTGGGGCAAGGGCCAGTGGGCGATCATCACGCCTGCGCTCTATGGCGAAGTTTCGACCAGCAAGTATACGCCTGACTTCCAACGCATTCCGTCGCAGAGCGATACGGCCGGCGTCATCGGCCTCAAGTTCAAGTTCTTGGGCGGCGATCAGACGTTCTCGTACCAGAGCGTCGGCCCGTACTACGTGAGCGGCGCGAACTTCTTGTGGGCCGGACAAGCCCCCGCGCTGTTCTCGTTCTGGAACTTCCCGCAACTGCCGACGGGCTTCGGCATCGGCAACTCGCTGGGCATCAACCAACAAGTCGACGCGATCGCAGTCGCGAACGGCTATACGGGTCCGCTGCTCGCGAACACCGGTCAGTTCCCGTTCGGCTCGTTCAGCTTCCCGCTCTTCAACCAGTTCAAAGCGCAAGGCCCGTACTGGTACAGCTCGTTCGCGCCCAATACGCGCGGACCGTCGGTGCAGTTGAACTTCCCGGTGCGCATCGGCGGCGTGAACGTCAAGCTGCGCTTGGGCGGCCAACAGCTCGTCGAGATCCGTCCGAACTCGCTGGCTGCGGCGATTTTCGGCCCGCAGTTCCAGAGCAACGTGGCCGGCAAGTATCAGACGTATGGCGGCGGCTTCACGCTCGGCTTGCCGATCTGGGATCGCGTAGCGACGCTGAACTTCGACGCGTTGTACGAGCGCATCCAGCGGCTTGACCAGACGCCGTTTGTGTACGCTGCCGACCCGCTGCTTGGCATCCCGGGCGCGTATAATCCGCTGGGGAGCACCGAGCTGACCGGCACCGGCCAAACGGTGTTCTTCTATCCGAACTACCAGAACGTGCATCACCAAGCGGGCAGCGGCTCGCTCGCGCTGCCGATCACCGCGGCGTTGACCGCGAACGTAACCTACGTCAACCAGACATGGGGCGGCGAGGCGCTCAACACGCTGAACCAGACGATCAGCCAGCAGAAGACGGCGTTGAACGCGGGCGTGCTCTACAACATCCCGAACACGAACTCGTCGATCAACTTCTTCTTCACGAACTACCAGTATAAAGACACGCAGATGCCGACCTACAACTGGAACCAGAACCGCCAGAACATCTACTTCACGGTCAAGTTCTAAACGCGGTCGCATCGCACGCACACGCCGGCGCGCCCTCTCGGGGGCGCGCTGCTCGTTTCAGGATGGGGGTCAGGCGCTGCCTGACCCCCAATGTTTTCGCGATGTCCAAGAACGCAGCCATCCTTGCGGCCGTCCTCGCCGCCGTCGTGCTCGTCACGCTGGCCGTTGGCGGCCGCTGGCTGGCGGCTTGGTGGCTGGACGACCTGGGCAACCTGCGTCTCTCCAAGGGCGACGCGGACGGCGCGGTCGTGCTGTTCGATCGAGGTCTGCGGTACGCGCCGCACTCGCGGCTGCTGCTGGAAGATCGCGGCCGCGCGCTGTTGGACAGCGATCCTGCGATGGCTCTCCAGAACTTCAAAGCGGCCGCCTGCGGGGCGGCGTGCACCGCGGAGATGGGAGACGCCGAAGTGCGCTTGGGTGACCCGGCTTCGGCCGTCGCCGACTATCTGCAAGCGAATGCTGCGGTTCGTCTTGCCGCGATGGAAGACAGCATCGCTTCGACCGGCA